>CAYVWS010000029.1:0-20605 GCA_964455535.1 uncultured Ignavibacteriales bacterium
ATTTCTCGACTATTCCCGTGTGAACATATTTCTCAATCGCACGGGCGGCCATGCGACCCGCGGCAATAGCGTCGATGGCATCGGCTGGTCCGGTGACTACGTCGCCGCCGGCGAAAACGCCCGGACGGTTAGTATCGAAAGTCCCCTTCTTTGCCTCAATCGTTCGCCACTTCGAAACTTTGATCGCTTTGTCCTGATCTACGCCTTCAAGATCGGGTTCCTGTCCGATGGCAGAGATCACCCAGTCGCACTCGAGATTGTATTCAGAACCCTTTTGTTCAACTGGGCGGCGTCGCCCTGACGCATCCGGTTCGCCGAGCGCCATCCGAATGCAAGTCATTGAGGTCACGCGATCCTCTTCGACATTCACGCGCACCGGTGCGGCCAGAAATTCGAGCTTGATGCCCTCTTCGTCGGCAGCGTGAACTTCCATCGCGTTGGCCGGCATTTCGGCGCGGGTGCGGCGATAGAGGATGACCACTTCCGATGCGCCAAGACGCAGCGAAGTCCGCGCCGCGTCGAGAGCTGTATTTCCGCCGCCGACCACAACGACGCGTCCGCCGATTTTCGGATTCGTCCCCAGTTGGACTTGCTTAAGGAACTCGACACCGCTCAACACTCCCGCCACATGTTCGTTTTCGACCTGCATCGGTTTGCCGATCTGCGCGCCGAGAGCAACGAACACTGCTTTGTAGCCTTTTTTGAACAAGCTGTCGAGCGTGAAATCCTTGCCGAGGGTCTGATTGGTTTTGAGTTCAACGCCCAGATCCAGAATCCAATCGATTTCTTTGTCGAGGATATCTTTGGGCAAGCGATATTCCGGAATTCCGTAGCGCAACATGCCGCCGGGGTTGGGCAAAGATTCAAATATGGTAGGGCGGTATCCTTCGATTGCCAGGTAGTACGCACAAGTCAGCCCCGCAGGACCGGAACCGACGATCGCGATTTCGACGCCATTATCCGGCTTGGCGTCGGGCTGCCACATCTTGCCGATCATATCCTGATCGGCGGCGTATCGCTTCAGAAAATCGATACCGACGGCGCCTTCCATCATCGTGCGACGGCAATTGACTTCGCACTTGCGGGTGCAGACACGTCCGCACACAGAGGGCAGCGGATTCTTCTCTTTGATGAGCGCGACCGCCTCGGTGAATTTCCCCATCGCGATCAGCGACATGTATCCCTGAATGTCAACATCGGCCGGGCAGTTCAAGCGGCACGGTCCAAAGCAATCGGCGTAATGGTCCGACAAGAGTAGTTCCAAACACGTCTTGCGTGCGCGGACGACTTTCTCGGAGCGCGTCACGACTTTCATACCCTCTGTCACTTTGGTGGAGCAGGCAGGGAAGAGGCGCGACTGGCCTTCGAGTTCGACCACGCACAAGAAGCACGATCCAAACGCCGGAAGTTTGTCGTCGTAACAAAGAGTCGGTATCGAGTCGAGATTCTGCTCTTTACAGACCTGGAGAATCGTCTTGTCCGGTGAGGCCGTAACTTCGCGGCCATTTATCGTGAGTTTTACCATCTGACTATTCCTTCAGCACGGAGTCGAAGCGGCAAACTGTGAAACACTTGCCGCATTTGATACAGAGATCCTGCGCTATTGTGTGAATCTCTTTCTTGTCGCCGGTAATCGCGTTGGTCGGGCAGGCCCGTTTGCAGACCTCGCACCCGGTACAGTTGTCGATAATCGAGTAGGTCAACAGCGACTGGCAGACATGCGCCGGACATTTTTTCTGTTCGATATGCGCGACATACTCGTCGCGGAAATACTTGAGGGTCGTGAGAACCGGATTGGGCGCGGTCTGGCCGAGGCCGCAAAGCGAGGCCCGGCAAATCTGATCGGACAATTCTTCGAGATTGTCCAAATCGGCCATCGTGCCCTCTCCGATAGTGATTCTCTCCAGAATCTCAAGCATCCGCTTGGTGCCGACCCGGCAAAACGTGCATTTGCCGCATGATTCTGCCTGTGTGAACGTAAGGAAGAACTTGGCGACATCGACCATGCAGGTCGTGTCGTCCATGACGATCAATCCGCCCGAGCCCATAATCGCGCCGGTCTTGTTGATCTGTTGATAGTCAATCGGAAGATCGCACATGTGCGCCGGGATACAGCCGCCGGAGGGGCCGCCCATCTGCACCGCTTTGAATGTCCGATCGTTGGCGATTCCGCCGCAGACATCGAAGACAATCTGATTGATCGTGATCCCCATCGGGACTTCAACGAGTCCGGTTCGCTTCACCTTGCCGGCCATTGCGAAGACTTTTGTGCCCTTGCTGTCGGCGGTGCCGTAGCTTGCGAATTTCGCGCCGCCGTGCAGAATGATCCACGGGACATTGGCGAAGGTCTCGACATTGTTGATATTGGTCGGCTTTCCCCATAGACCCGAAACCGCCGGATAGGGGGGACGAATTCGCGGCATCCCGCGTTTGCCTTCAATCGAGAGAATGAGCGCCGTTTCCTCGCCGCAGACAAAAGCGCCGGCGCCTTCTTTGATGCGTATCTCGAAATTGTGCGATGATCCCAAAATCCGCTCGCCCAGAAATCCGATTCGCTTGGCCTGGTTGATCGCCTGTCTCAGCCGCGCGATGGCCTTGGGGTATTCGGCGCGACAGTAGATGTACGCCTCGTCGGCGCCGACCGCGTATCCGGCGATGGCCATGCCTTCGAGCACCGAATGCGGATCGGATTCGAGCACCGAGCGATCCATGAAGGCGCCGGGGTCACCCTCATCGGCATTGCAGATGATGTACTTCTTGCTTCCCTGAGATGCCCGCGCGAATTTCCATTTCGTTCCGGTCGGGAATCCGGCGCCGCCGCGTCCGCGCAGACCCGAGGCAACTACTTCGCCGATCACCTGCTCGGGCGTCATTCCGGAAAGCACTTTTTTGAGAGCGTCGTATCCGCCGCGCGCGAGGTAATCATCGATGGAGCCGGGATCGATCTCGCCGCAGTTGCGCAGGACGATTCTCACCTGATTTTCAAAAAATCCGGGTTCGCGTCCTTCGCCCGTCACCAGCCACTCGCTGACTGGTTTGTTGCCGAGTATTTCTTCTTCGACGATTTTGGGCACCCGCTCGGGAGTTATTTCACCGTAGAGCCGCTTCGTGCCGTTGCCGTTGGAGACTTCGACCAGCACTTCGCGATAGCACATGCCGATACATCCGGTCTCGCCGAGCGAGAAGGCATCGGGATGTTTGCGCAGTTCGTCTTCGAAGGCCTGATATACTTTTTCACCGCCGGCCGATATTCCGCAGGTGCCGAGGCCAATCGCTACTTTCTTCATCGATCAGTCCTCCGCTCCGGCTTTGGCGGTTGATTTTACTTTCATCTTCTGCTGTCTGATAATCTTTCGAATCTTCTGGGGCGTCAGACGGCCAAAGGTTTCAGTGTTGATCGTGATCACCGGCGCAAGCGAACAGCACCCGATGCACGCAACCGACAACAAGCTGAAATTGCCGTCTTCGGTTGTCTCTTCGTAGTTGATGTGCAGCTCGTCCTGAATTACTTCGTACACACCCTTCGCGCCATTGACATGGCAGGCCGTGCCGTTGCACACGCGAATCACATTCTTGCCGAGCGGTCGGGTGCGGAATTGCGCGTAGAATGTCACCACACCATAAATTTCGGCCGGCGGGATGCCCGTGACGTGGCTGATATAGTCGATTGCTTTCTCCGACACATACCCGTAGGTGTTCTGTGCCGATTGCAGAAGCGGGATGAGCGCGCCGGCGTGACCGTCGTGCTTCCACAAATCCACGTTGAATGTCTTGAGGTCGTCGGTTGATTGTTCGGCCATGCTTCGCCTACAGAGAATTCAGATTGATTATTCGGTTACGTTTCAGCCGCAGGATTCCATCGATCGGCTGAATCTGTTGACTAATGACCCGGTCGACTTCATCGAGAGTCTTTCCCGCGACCAGCGCGATCAGATCGAACCCACCCCGCGCCGACCAGACAAGCGCTACCTGCGCAATGGCAGCAAGCTGTTTTTGAATCTCGTCCTTCCGTGCGGAATCCACATCGGCCAGCACCCAGGCCTGCGCCAGGTCGGGGGAGAGATTCGGGCCGGCTCCGTTGGTCGACTCTGTCATCGCCTCGCACATCGTGATCTCAATCTCGCCTGCGTTCTTGTGCACGTAATCCAGAAGAGGATCAGCCGACCCCTGAACCAGCGCCACGATATTGGCGTGACCGTCCACCGCCTGCCAGGAGAGCACACCCTTCACGTCGTTGAGCCCTTTGGCAACCGGGACCAATTGTTCGTGGTCCGGAATATGTAACAGCAATACCGCCAGTCTACTCACAGTTCACTCCGCGTCCTGCGTTCGAAATACTTTGGGAAATCTTTCACAAACAACTCCAAAAAAATACCGGCCAGCTTCGGCCGTACCTTCGACAACGTTTTCGAGGTCGAAAAATACTCTGGTGGAGCGAGTAAGTCAATAATGGGGGACAAAAAAGGTTGCCTCTTCTTAACTGTACTGCGTTGTATTATATTAACTTGTGACGGCATAAGGACTACGATGTCAATCACGAGCGATCAAGTTAAAGCCGCAGCGTACGCCGCCGGGTTCGATCTCTGCGGGATTACCTCGCCAAATCCAATACCTGAATCAATTTCGAGATTTGAACATTGGCTCGGACAAGGGATGCACGGTGAGATGGACTGGCTGGCCAGATCATCAGTGCGCCGAAGCGATCCAAGTCGACTCATGGGCGATGCCAAATCGGTCATCATGCTCGGGCTAAATTACTTTCAACCGAATGCTGCCGAAGTACCGCCGGATTCCGGTCGCGTCTCACGCTACGCCCGCGGCCGCGACTACCACAAAGTTATTGAGAAGAAGACCCGTGCTTTTGTCGCACGACTAAAACGAGATATTGCCGGCCTTTCGGTGGCCGCTTCAGAAAATCTCGAAGTCAAATGGTGGGTTGACTACGGCCCCATGCTCGAGCGCGCCTATGCCGCCAAAGCCGGGCTCGGGTATTTGGGCAAGAACGCCATGCTCATCAATCGGCAATACGGTTCCTGGATCTTTCTCTCCGAAGTCATCACCAATCTCGAACTTGAATTCGACGATCCCTCGGCGGTCAACCACGGTCGCTGTGGGAAGTGCCGAAGGTGTATCGAGGCCTGCCCGACCGGGGCGATTGTTGACGATGGCATAGTCGACGCCCGCAAGTGTATCTCGTATCTGACTATCGAGCGACCAACCGACATCCCGACTGATCTTGCCTCACGCATGGGAGCGATGATCTTCGGGTGTGATATCTGCCAGGAAGTTTGCCCGCACAACGGCCGCGCCGTGGCAACTACACAAGAAGAATTCGACTACAGGCGGGGTGTGGGGGAATTTCTGCATCTGCCGACCATCCTCAAACTGCAAACGCGCGAGGAATTTCTCAAACTTACCGCCGGCACGCCGCTCACTCGACCCGGACTGGAGAATCTCCAGCGCAACGCTCGCATAGTGCAAAACAATAAATCGGGCGGCGAAACAATGCCGAGTGTGGATAACTCCGACACACACTCTTGAGAATCACTTGCCAACGCCTAGTTTGGGTCGCAAATTAACCGCATGCCACTAATCGCACCATCCGTGCTCGCCGCTGATTTCGGCCATTTGGCCGACGATCTCAAAAGCGCCGAAGCGACCGGTGTGCGGCTCTTCCATCTGGATATCATGGATGGTCACTTCGTCCCGAATATCTCGTATGGTCCCGGGATCGTGAAGACTATCGACGGTTTGACCAGTTTGTTTCTGGATTGCCATCTGATGCTCTCTGAACCGGAGAAGTACTTCGAGCCGTTCGCGAAAGCAGGCGCCGACAATATCACGTTTCATCTCGAAGTTCACCCCGATCCGCGCGAACATGCCCGGCAGCTTCATGCGATGGGAGTCAAAGCGGGTATCTCGATCAATCCCGATATGCCGGTCGAGAAAGTTCTGCCGTTTCTTGAGCACTTCGACTATCTGCTCATCATGTCGGTCTTTCCCGGATTCGGCGGCCAGAAATTCATGCCGAATGCCATTGACAAAGTCTCGACCGCTCGCGAGTTCATTTTCAAGCACGGAATCAAAACCCTGATTGAAGTGGACGGCGGCGTGGACAGTTCCAACGCGCAGACTCTCACCGACGCCGGCGCCGACGTTCTTGTCATGGGAACGGCATTCTTCAAAGCCGCCGACCGCAAAGAGCTCGTGACCGAGATTCAGCAGTAAAGCAAGTCCCACTATGAATCAGAAAACATCCAGATCGGTATTCGCAATCAAGCCCGGCAAAGTCGGGCCAACCTACGCGAAACTGATCTCGTCCGGGACGCGGTCTGGCCTTCTGCCGGGAATTATGTCCCGCCATCCCGAAGCTATCAGCAATAAAACCGAACTGAGCGAGTTAATCGCCAACCGCCTTGGGTGGGTCGACATCGCCACGACCATGCACGGCCGTATCGAAGACATTGAATCATTCGGACGCGAGGCGCTTGACGAGGGCCTCACTCAGATTGTCCTAATCGGGATGGGCGGCTCATCGCTCTGTCCCGAAGTATTCAAATTGATGTTCAAGCGCCGCGCCGGTGTGCAATCCGTCGACATTCTCGATTCAACCGATCCGGCGGCGATTAAGACTGTCGCCGACAAGCTTGATCTGCAGAAGTCGCTCTTCATTGTCGCCTCAAAGTCGGGCGGGACTGTCGAAACGCGCTCACACGAGGCGTTCTTCATCGACAAACTGAAATCGGCCGGTATCCAGAATTACGGCCGCCACTTCGCCGCAATCACCGATCCCGGTTCCGATCTTGAAAAATTCGCACTGGTCCATCGATATCGCCAGATCTTTTCAAATCCGTCCGACATCGGCGGTCGCTATTCCGCGCTCTCGTTCTTTGGTCTCGTCCCCGGCTGGTTTGCGGGTGTCGATCTTGAAAAACTGCTGGCAACCGCGATTCAGTTCGAAGAAATTCTACGCTCGCGTCGCGATGAGGCAAACCCTGCTCTCGCCCTCGGCGCTTTCATGGCCGCGTGTGCGACGAGTGGCCGAGATAAGTTGACCTTTGTTGCTTCCAAGCGAGTATCTCCGTTCATCCCGTGGATCGAACAGTTGATCGCCGAATCGACCGGTAAGCAGGGCAAAGGAGTAGTCCCGATCGAGGGAGAGCCGAAGGCGCCGCTTGCCGAATACGGCTCAGACCGCGCTTTGGTCTTCATCAAATTCAGCACAGAAAAGGATGCATCAGCGAGCCGACTACAGGCACAGTGCGCCAATGCGCGTGTGCCGCATGTTTCAATCGAACTCCCGGACACACACTCGCTGGGCGGACAGTTCTTACTATGGGAAGCAGCCACCGCCGCCTGCGGCGCGTTTCTCAAGATCAATCCGTTCGATGAACCCAATGTCACCGAGAGCAAGAACAACACGCAGGCAATCCTCAAGGCCTTCCACTCCTCCGGAAATTTCCCGCAACAGAAACCGCAGAAGCGGTGGGGGAAGCTATCTCTCGTGGCAGTCGAAGCAAAAGGTCGGGTCAAGGACTCCGACTGCGCCACGCTCGATTGCGTGCTGTCCCGACTATTGAAAGGCGAACGCCCGCCGAAGTATGTGTCGATACTCTCTTATGTAGAGTCATCACCCGCGACCGAAAAGTCTTTAGGGAAACTTCGGACGGCCATTCGCGCACGCACTAAGCTTACGACTTTGCGCGGATACGGTCCGCGCTTTTTGCATTCGATCGGCCAGCTCTACAAAGGCGGCCCCCGCACCGGAATCTTTATTGTGCTGGTGCACGAGCAATACGAACAACTTTCAGTTCCCAATCAGTACTTCGCTTTCGGTGATTTGATTCGTGCGCAGGCGATAGGCGACACGCAAGCGCTCGTCTCGCGCAAACTCCCGGTGCTGGTGCTGGGTGTGACCGGAAACGCCGCAATTGCTATCGCACAGTTGGAACAATCTTTGAAAAAAGCGCTTCTTAAAAAGTAGAAGGAATAGACGAATGGAATTCTCCCCCTGGCGCGGTTTCCGCGAGCCGAGACTCTCCGACGATTGGCACGCCAAGCTGACCGATATGGCTCGCATCTGCCGCGGCAATATTCTCAAAATGACCAGCGTGGCTTCCTCCGGGCATCCCGGCGGTTCGATGTCGTCACTTGAGATGTACCTGACTCTGTACAACCTCGCCAATGTCGACCCTTCCCATCCGATGCGCGACGACCGCGACCGGATTATCGTCTCGCACGGTCACACCACCCCCGGCGTCTACACAGCATTGGCCGCAGCGGGATTTTTCGATATCGCCCCGGCGCTCCACGGATTTCGTCAGGCGGGTTCGCCATTCGAAGGACACGTCGAGCGCGACGTGCCCGGTGTCGAGTGGGATACCGGCAATCTTGGGCAGGGGCTCTCGGTTGGTGTTGGCAAGGCAATCTACGCCCGTATCTCGGGACAGAAATTTCACACGTGGGTGTTGATGGGTGACGGTGAACAGCAGAAGGGACAACTGATTGAAGCCCGCCATGTGGCAGCGAAGTTCAAGATGTCCGCGCTGACCGCTTTCATCGATTACAACGGCCTTCAGATTTCTGGCAAGATCAACGACATCATGCCGCTGGATATCAAGCGCGAGTGGGAGGCCTCCGGCTGGCAGGTGATCGAAATCGACGGCCACGATTTGCGCCAGATATACGATGTCTGCTACAAAGCAATGCACAACACCGGCGCGCCGATCATGGTTCTGGCCAAAACGATCATGGGAAAAGGCGTCAGTTTCATGGAGAATCGTGAGGACTACCACGGCGCTCCGATCAAGATCGACCAACTCCCGGCGGCGTTTGCCGAGATTGGCGGCATCGAAAACGATGTCGACACGCTGATTGCCAAACGCAAACAGGGTCCGCCGCAAAAATTCGAAGAAAAGCATGTGCCGTACCCCGAAGTTCTGCCCGGCGCTCCGATTGTCCTGAGTGCGACTGAGAAAACCGACTGCCGAAGTGCCTGCGGCAATGCGCTAGTGTCAGTCACTGAAGCCAATATCGATCGCCCCGGCTTTGCAATCGCAGTCTTTGATTGTGATCTGGCCAAGTCGGTCAAAACCGACGGCTTCGCCAAGAAATTCCCGAACAACTTTTTCCAGGTCGGTATTGCCGAGCATTCGACCGCCGCGACCGCTGGCGCGATCTCGGCCGAGCGTGCGATTTCTGTCTGGGCCGACTTTGGCGCTTTCGCCATCGACGAGACCTACAATCAGGCGCGCCTAAACGACATCAATCACACCAATCTCAAACTGCTCTGCACTCACTCCGGCGTGAACGCCGGCGAGGACGGCAAGACCCATCAGTGTATCGATTACTTCGGCCTGCTCAATTCAACTTTCGGCTGGAAAGTCATCACACCCGCCGATCCGAATCAAACTGATCGTGTCGTGCGATATGTCCTCTCGACTCCAGGCAACTTTGCAATCGTGATGGGCCGCGCGGTGGTTCCGATTGTGGTCGACGAGTCCGGCAAGCCGTTTTTCGGCGAGCAGTATCGCTACAAATACGGACGGATGGAATTGCTGCGCAAAGGCGAATACCTCGCGATGGTCTGCGCCGGCAATATGATCCAGCATGCTCTGCCTGCGTGGAACAAACTTAACGCGGACGGGAAGCGCGTCACCCTTCTTTCCGTTTCCGATTGGTCTGACTTACATCCGGACGATCTGCGCATGATCGCCGCATACGATCAGGTGCTCACTATCGAAGACCACAACATTAAGACCGGTCTCGGCACGACCATCGCCGCAAAGCTCTACGAGATGGGCTTGGTGACCAAATTCGCGAAGATGGGAGTGGAGCACTTTGGATCATCGGGTAATCCCGACGATGTCTGTCGTCTGCTCGGACTTGATGCTTCCGGGATTGAGCGCAAAGTAAATTCACTGCTCCAGACGGCCAAGGTGTCGCGATGAAGATCGGATTTGTCGGTCTGGGCAAGATGGGCCTCAACATGGTCACCCGTCTGTCGCAAGGCGGGCACGAAATTGTTGCTTTCGATCGCTCAGAATCCGCCGTCGCCGAAGCCGCCAATATTGGCGCCAAGAAGGCGGCGACACTTGCCGATCTGGTCGGCCAATTGTCAGGTCAGAAGATTGTGTGGGTGATGGTGCCCTCCGGCGACGCCACCACGCAAGTCATAAGTGACCTGTCTAATCTGCTCGGTCGCGGCGATGTTATCATCGACGGCGGCAATTCGAATTTCCACGATACGAAATCGCGTGCTGCGCAATTGTCAGCAAAGGGAATCGATTTACTCGATTCAGGTACGTCGGGCGGCGTGTGGGGACTTAAAGTCGGTTACTGCCTGATGATCGGCGGTGAACCGAAAGCGTATCAAAGCGTCGAACCGATTTTCAAATCGCTCGCACCACCGAACGGCTACATGCACTGCGGCCCGAGCGGCGCCGGTCACTATGTGAAGATGATCCACAACGGCATCGAGTACGGCATGATGCAGGCCTACGCCGAAGGATTCGAAATTCTGAACGCCTCTGAATACAATCTCGATCTGGCCGCGATTTCCAATCTTTGGAATCAAGGATCGGTCGTGCGCTCATGGCTTTTGGAACTAGCCGCGCGCGCCTTCGCAGACGATCCCAAGCTTGAACATCTCAAAGGGTATGTCGCCGATTCGGGCGAGGGCCGCTGGACAGTCATAGAAGCGATTGACCGTGATGTCCCGGCCGTGTCGCTCACCTATGCCCTCATGCACCGCTTCCGCTCGCGTCAGGAGGATTCGTTTGCCTCTAAAGTACTGGCGGCGCTTCGCAATCAGTTCGGCGGTCACGCCGTCAAAAAATCGCAATGAACAAATCGGTGTCGACAATAGAAAACCCGTTTGCATCTAATCTCACTCCGGCTCGCAAAGCCGGCCCATTCTCATTTGTCATTTTTGGCGCATCGGGCGATCTGACCAAACGAAAATTGATTCCGGCACTGTATAATCTATTCGTCGACGGTTACCTCTCGGCCCCGTATTCGATCATCGGATTCGCGCGGCGTGAAAAATCCGACGAGGCCTTTCGCGCCGAGATGGCGCAGGCGATCCGGTCATTTTCACGTCGCAAACCCGACTCCGACGACCAGCTGAACCAGTTCCTCTCGAAACTTACTTATCTGCAGGGCGAATTTCACGATCAATCAGCTTTCGCGCGGCTCAAGGACCGGCTACGCGGCGGCGCGGCGTCACAGCTGGCCGAACACAATTGCATGTACTATCTGGCCACGCCCCCTGATTCCTTTGAGCCGATCATCAATAATCTGCGGGCCGAGCGTCTGGTCAGCCGTGATTCCGACACCACCGGCTGGTCCAGAATCATTATCGAAAAACCGTTCGGACACAATGCCGCCTCCGCCGGTCGCCTCAATGAGACCGTCCATCGTGCCTTTTCCGAATCTCAGGTCTTTCGCATCGATCACTATCTGGGAAAAGAAACAGTCCAGAATATCCTCGTCTTTCGGCTGGGAAACTCGATTTTCGAGCCGCTCTGGAATCGGCGCTATATCGATCACGTGCAGATTTCAGTCGCTGAATCGATCGGCATTGAATCGCGCGCCGGATATTTCGACTCGGCAGGAATTATTCGCGATATGATTCAGTCGCACATCATGCAGGTCTTCGCCTTGATCGCCATGGAACCGCCGGCGTCGTTCGATGCCGACGCCATTCGCGACGAAAAAGCCAAAGTACTCAAGTCGATGCACGCATTCGAAACAAACGACCTTGCCGCCCGCGTCGTTCGCGGACAGTATGTCGCCGGATCGGTCGGCGGCGAGACAGTGAACGGCTATCTGCAGGAAGCCGGCGTGCCGCCGCAATCGACGACCGAGACTTATGTCGCGCTCAAATGCGCCATCGACAATTGGCGATGGTCCGGAGTGCCGTTCTACTTGCGAGCTGGCAAGCGGCTGGCAAAGCGTGTCACCGAAGTTTCGATTGTCTTCAAAGCGCCGCCGCTGGCCCTGTTCAAACAATCCGAATGTGGTACGCGCTCCCCGAACATTCTCAGATTGCGAATCCAACCCGCTGAGGGAATCTCATTGACACTCGGTGCCAAAGTGCCGGGGCAGACCTCGCGCATAGCGCCGGTACGGATGGATTTCATGTACTCAAGCGCCTTCGGCGTCGCATCTCCCGAGGCCTACGAGCGTCTGATTTTCGATGCCATCGTCGGCGATGCCACCCTTTTCGCCCGCGAAGATGAAGTCGAGTTGTCGTGGCAGCATATCGACCGGATCACCGGAAATTGGAAAGCGCTGCCGCTTCATGAATACGAAGCCGGTTCATGGGGACCGGAGGCCGCCGATCAGATGATTGCTGCCGACGGCCGTACTTGGGTGCGGCTATGACCAACGCCCCCGATGTTGTCTACGAGGGGGGATATCTTCCCGTCAACGCCGAACTGATTGAGCAACGCCTCAACGAAATCTGGAATCAGGGATCGGCAGAAAGTGATCAGAAACCTCTGGTCAAACTTTGCCTTTCAAACATGCTTATCGTCGCTGATGCCGCCAGTCGCCTTGATGCCGAGAATCTGGCCCAACAGATCGCCCTGCGCCACCCGTCGCGCGTCATGATGATTGTCATCGATCCGATTCTCACGACTTACTCCGCATTTGTCCGCACTGCCTGCGAATTCAATACCGAACTCGACGCCTACCTCTGTTGGGAGATCATCGAGATAGTCTCCGACGAGCCCCGTGCCGAACGAATTGCCGGAGCAGTGCGATCGCTGCTTGTCGATGCCGTTCCGGTGCTGACTATCGATTTTCGCGCCTACCAGACGACTCCGGAATTCGACGCCGATTTGCGTCGGATGTCCGACTACTACATTGTGCAGGCCGATGTCGTCGCCGCCGGTTCCCGTTCGAACCGACTGATTCCGCTTTCCTGGTATCGAACCCTTTCGGTGCGAGAAATTCTGGGGCAGGCGTATGGCCTTGTGCTCGGGCAATCTCCCGACGCAAAGTTGGACCGCATCACCCTGTACTACGATCCGGCTTCGGCGCGTCTCGATCCATTACTTGCAGGTTGGTTGATCCATCGGCTGGCCGACAATAGTCACTTCGTCACCGACGGCGACACTGTGCGTTTTCATCATGCCGGTAAACAAATCGCACTCCAATGGCGTACAACTGATGTCGCGTGCGCGGTATTCGATCTGCATTTCGAAAGGGGCGGCGCTTTGTCTCTTTCCGCCGACAGGACTCGTCACCAGGGTATGTGCACGGCGAGAGCCGCTTTCGGTGAGACAGAAATTGTGCGACAGACGGAACCCACCAGTCTTTTGGCCTATCTGCTTGCGGCGGCCAACGGCGGTGGCCGGGAATTCGATGAATATGCCGCGGTTCAGCGAGTAATGACGATGTTACCGATCCCGTAAGATCGGGCTCTAAATCGAACAAATCACGAAAGGATCTGTCACCATGCTGGTTGTTACCACCAATAATGTAGAAGGAAAGAAAGTCACGAAATACATCGGGTTGGTGTCCGGTGAGGCCATTCTCGGTGCGAATATCTTCAAAGATATTTTTGCCAATATCCGCGACATCGTCGGCGGACGATCCGCGGCCTACGAACAGGAACTCACCAAAGCCAAATCAATCGCCCTTGACGAAATGTGTGCACAGGCGCGTCAACTCGGAGCCAATGCGGTGATCGCCGTCGATTTGGATTTCGAGACAGTCGGAAGCGGTTCGATGCTCATGGTTTCCGCCGCCGGAACTGCCGTTGTACTTGAATAATCGAATCTTCCGGAACTCGCCCTATGCCGACCCGCGAACTTGTCGTCTGTTGTGACCAACGAACATTGGCGCACGCCGCAGCACAGTTCATTGTCGGTGAAATTGCGCTTGCAGAGAATCGTCGCTTTCATCTGGCGCTCTCCGGCGGCACGACCCCGGCCATCGTTTACGATGTTCTCGCATCGAACCCTGCTAACGATTCGTTTTTGAAGCAACATTGCGAGTTCTACTTCTCCGACGAACGCCCCGTCGGCCCCGATCACCCCGACTCGAATTTTCGACTGGCGAATGAACATTTGTTTCGAAAACTCGACATCGGTGAGGCGAATATTCATCGTCTGCACGGCGAAGCGGGCGATCTGTCAGCCGAAGCGAAACGATACGCCGCCCTGATTCGGTCTTCACTGCCAACCGACGCTGACAATATTCCCCAATTCGATCTGACTATCCTCGGCATGGGCGTTGACGGTCACACCGCGTCGATATTTCCCGACCTCGACTTCGATCACTTCGCCAACGAATTAGTTGCGGCGCCATTTGTCGGCTCGATGAAGCAAAAGCGGCTCACCTTCACGCTCCGGCTTATCAATGCTTCTCAGGCCGTGCTCATTCTCGTCTCAGGCAAAGGCAAAGCGGCGACGGTCAAATCTGCGCTTGATTCGTCGATAGAATCAGGTAAACTCCCTGTTTCACGGGTGGCCGCTTCGCGAACGGTCTGGCTGATGGATCTCGACGCGGCCTCGAAACTGAATTGGACCGGACGAGTACTGAGTTTATGAAAGAAATTCTGGCCGGCTACATCGGCGGCGCGCATGTCGATCTCGCGCGCGTGCGTGAAACGGGGGAGAAGCTCGACCTGCGCGAATATGTCCGGTACCACAGCCGCGACTTTCGCGACTTCGGGTCGATTCTCGAACTCTACCTGAAGAAACACCAGCATCAATTCACCGCCGCCTGTCTCGGCGTCGCCGGTCCGGTTCTTCAGAACGAAGTGACCACCACCAATCTGCCGTGGCATATTATCGCGGCCAATCTCGAAAAGAAATTCGAAATTCCGACTGTCAAGCTCGTCAACGACATCGTTGCCACCGCCCACGGCCTCCCGCGCTTGCCGGCTGATCGCTTTTTCACGATCAACAGCGGCATCAAATCAAAGTCTGGAAATCTGGGACTGATCGCAGCTGGCGCCGGACTCGGTCAGGCGCTCATCTACGCCGAGAACGGACATGTGCATCCGTACGCCTCCGAAGGCGGCCACGCCGATTTCGCACCGGGCAATCAGCTTGAACTCGAACTATGGGAATACCTGTACGCTGAACTGGGGCATGTCGAAATTGAAGATGTCATCAGTCTGCGCGGTCTTGAGAATATTTTCAACTTTCTGGTCGACACCCGCGGCATGTCCCGCCCGGAGTGGTTTGACAAAGCAGACCGTCCCGGCAACATCATCGAAAACGCCTTGTCCGGAAAAGATGAAACATCCGTGCGCGCGCTTGACATGTTTATCGACTGCTACGCTTCCGAAGCCGCCAATCTTGCTCTTAAGGGGATGACGACCGGCGGCATATTCATCGGCGGCCAGATTGCGCCGCAGATTGTCACTTCGCTTGACAAGGGCCGGTTTATGGAGCGCTTCGTCAAACGTGGCAAGATGGAAGCGCTGCTGGCCAAAATGCCGGTCGGTGTGATCATCGAAGGAAAGATCGCGCTATTGGGTGCCGGAAGTCTCGCTCTCACTCTCTAACAAATGAAATCGTTCGCCTTATTTCTTCACGGCAAATACAACAGTACTGAATTGCCGTTCTACACATCACTCTCTCGTGGGAATGTTTGTGTGGCGGTCGACGGCGGCCTGAGTTTCTTCCGAAAATCCGGCCTCAAGCCCGACCTCATCATCGGAGATTTCGATTCGATCACGCGCGATCCGAAACGCGACTATCCGAAGACCGAGCTGATTATCTTTCCGACCGCCAAAGATAAAACAGACACCCAGCTTGCTGTCGAATGCGCCATCGATCGTGGGGCGACATCAATAGATATCGTCCAGCCGATTTTCGGCGAGGCCGACCACTTCACCGGTAATTTGATGCTTCTGGCCTCGTTGCTTGAGAGTCGCCGCCTGCGCGGGCTCCGCGTGCGACTGGTCAACGCCGCCTACGAGATTTTGTTTCTGCGCGACAGCCAACGGTATATCCCCGATGCCGTCGGCGACACAGTTTCAATTGTTCCGCTTACTTCGACAATCCGGCTCACCTGCACGGGGACGGCTTTTCCAGCGGAGCGGCTGTTGGTCAGGCGGGGGGAGACTGTCGCCCTCCGAAACAAAATAGTCCGGCGGCAAGCCCGCATCGCCGTCAAAGGTCAGGCCTTTGTCTTTCATCAGTTCGTCGGCCGATAGTTTTCGCCTAAACGCCGGATTTCCCAGTTCAAAAATGAGCTTATTGAACAGAACTTGACACTAAACCCCATATCATTATATTCGGGCTCGCTTTGGCGGCCGTTCGCTCATCTTGAGCGACACTTTGGCCGATGATGAAAATGTTCTGGGAGATCGTCCAACGGTAGGACATGCGGCTCTGGACCGTAGAATCGGGGTTCGAATCCCTGTCTCCCAGCCATAACCCATACGGCTCAAGCTCGGGCCTTCGGCGCTAACTAATCGAACATATAGTTGTGAATATTAAGTCTGGTCGTTTGGACCTTGCGGCTTCGTCGTGTACCACCAAGGGCATCTTGGTTGTCTTAAAGGTCGACACCTCCTCCCCGGAGGGATCGAGCAATAGCGAGATGTTTTGACATCTCGCTAGTTTTTTCGGTTCTTCACAAATCCCAAAATAAACCCCAGCACCACCGACCAGACCGCCGCGAGTCCGATCTGGTACTCGGTCGGCAAACTGAAAGTAATAGTATGCGCCGGAATCCAGAACCATAGAAGCGTCCACCAGGCGGTGGTGAGTCCATCCAGACTCCATTTGCGCGCGATAAGATTGTCCTCGATGCGGTGGAAAAACATCATCTGCGGGCCAAAAAAAAGATTTGTCAGAACCGAAACAGCCAACGCCCAGCCGAATCCCTCAGCAAAGAACTGGGGGAGAAGCGAGTGATCGACAAGCGCTCGGGTGAACCCTTTCATGCCCGCGAAGCCGTACTTAATCACGATTCCCAAAAGCGCCCACGCTAGAATCTTCGCCCCGGTTTGCCAGAGTGAGCCGGGCAGCGCGGCTTTCTTTCGGCGAAGACTCACCGACAGCGCCTCGCCGAGTGTTCCCAGAATCCCGAATTGAATCGCCGCCGAAAGCAGCGGATTCTCTGTCACCCATTGCACGTATGACTGCATGTCGGAAGATCGAGCGCGGTCTCTGCTTTCACAAGAAAAAACCTGAAACCGGCGCCGCATCCCAGTTGCGCGAGCCCCCGCAAATCCGTAACTTTTCCCCGCTGAAACTGATTTGTTACCCGAAAGGCACGCTATGCGTTTGAAGTTCTTTTCGTTGGTTGCGCTCACGGCAGTCGCCGTGTTTGCTTCGTGCGGCAAGAAAGCCGAGCAGGCGAACGACACCGCCAAGTCGACAGCTTCAGCTCCCAAAATTGTCATCGGTGTATCCCTTCTGACTCGCACCCATCCCTTCTATCAGGATCTCGAAAAAGGATTGCAGGAAACAGCCGACGCCAATGGCTATGAACTGCTGGTTACCGCTGGCGAATTCGACGTTGCCAAGCAAAAAGACCAGGTGCAGGATTTCATCGTCCGCAAAGTAAATGCCATCATACTTGCACCGTGTGATTCCCGCTCGATCGGCACCGCCGTCAAAGCGGCCAACGACGCCGGCATTCCGGTCTTCACTGCCGATATCGCCTGTCTGGCCGAGGGTGTGCAAATTGTATCTCACATTGCATCTGACAACGAGGCCGGTGGCCATCTGGCCGCACAAGCGCTCGCTCAGGCCATAGGCCAAAGCGGCAAAGTCGCGATTATCGATCATCCCGAAGTTGAGTCGGTTATCCAGCGCGTCAAAGGTTTCGAAGACGAACTCGCGGCCAATTTCAAAGATGTGACCGTCGTCGCCAAACTGTCCGGTCACGGAGTTAAAGATCAGGCCTTCCGCACCGCCGAGGATCTTTTGCAGGCGCACCCCGATTTGAAAGCGATATTCGGCATCAATGACGACTCCGCGCTCGGAGCTCTCGCCGCCATAGAAAAAGCCGGCAAGGTCGGTCAGGTGCAGATTGTCGGATTCGACGCTATCCCCGAAGCACGCGAAGCGATCAACGCCGGCAAGATTTACGCCGACGTGATCCAGAAGCCGTACGAGATCGGGCAGAAGACCATCGACGCGGTCAAGTCGTACATGTCCGGCGCCACGGTGCCGAACGCCATTTTGGTTCCGTGCGGCCTGTTCACCAAAGAAGCCGCCAACTAATCAGCGTCGGTCGTTACATGAGCGACAGCGTGCTTCAGCCGCACAGCGGCGATGTTGTGCTTCATATGTCGGGAATCCGAAAATCATTTCCCGGCGTGCAGGCATTGTCCGACGGTTCACTTGAACTCCGGGCCGGAGAAATCCACGCCCTCGTTGGCGAGAACGGCGCGGGGAAGAGCACGCTGATCAAAATACTCACCGGCGCGCAGTCGGCCGATTCGGGAGATGTTATTCTCTCCGGAACTTCCGTCGATTTCAAATCACCGCTTGAAGCGCACGGCGCGGGCATCTCTGCTATTTATCAGGAATTCACACTCGTGCCAATGCTGAGTGTTCGCGAAAACCTATTTCTGGGTTCGCGCGGTGCACGGCGGGGTTGGCTGGATGTCGATACCGAACGCCGTGCCGCATCAGATGTGCTCGCACGTATCGGCCTCATTATCGACCCCGAAGCAATCGTCTCGACACTCACCGTCGCGCAACAACAAATGGTAGAAATCGCGCGGGCGATGCTCTTCGACTGCAAAATTCTCGTCATGGATGAACCAACGGCTGCACTGGCGCCGCGTGAAGTTGACCGACTTTTTGAATTGTTGCGCGAACTTGCTATGCGCGGTGTGGGCATCATCTTTGTCAGTCATCGGCTCGACGAAGTTCTCACGATTAGTAACCGCATCACGGTCATGCGCGATGGCCGCACGGTCGCTTCAAAGAAAACAACCGAGTGGACACGTTCCAATCTGATCGAGCAAATGGTCGGCCGCTCGCTTGATCAGGAATTTCCAAGAGTAGCGCATGACATAGGTGAGAAGCGATTTGAAGTTGCGGGCCTGTCGGGCGGAAAAGTGCGCGATATTTCGTTTTCCGTCAGCGCCGGAGAAATTCTCGGCATCGCCGGTCTCATGGGCGCCGGAAGAACCGAGCTTGCTCGGCTGATTGTCGGTGCGGATGAAAGAGAAAGCGGCGAAATCACACTCGATCACCTCTCTCTGGAGATCCGTTCGCCGCGCGACGCCATTCGCGCCGGAATTTGCCTTCTAACTGAAGATCGCAAGGGGCAAGGACTGGTTTTGAATGCGTCATCCATAGACAATTTTGCGCTATCCAATCTCAGGCGTTGGTCACATGCCGGAGTCATCAACGAGAAAGAAGAGAAGTCACGCTTCCTGACCCGTGTCGAACAACTCAATATCCGCATCGCCGACCCGGAACAACGCGCCGTGAATCTCTCTGGCGGAAACCAGCAAAAGCTTCTGGTCGCCCGGTGGCTTGAAACCGAGTCGCACGTCGTGATATTCGACGAACCCACGCGCGGCATCGATGTTGGCGCCAAGTACGACATGTATCTGCTCATCGGCGAATTGGCCAGACACGGTAAATCGGTCATCGTCATTTCGTCGGAACTCCCCGAAATCCTCGGCATCTGCGACCGGGTGTTGGTCATAAAGCAGGGAAGAGTCAGCGGCGAATTCACCGATGTCCGCTCGGCAACGCAAGAACAAGTAATGACGATGGCAGTATGAGCATGATTACCGGCAGCGAGAGAAAAATCAGGTTCAATCGGCTCTTTCGCGACTACGGAATGCTTCTTGTGCTGGTGTTGTTATGCGTCCTGTTCTCACTTCTGACCATTTCGGATCAGCACACGACCGGCTCAAAAGCTGCCGAACTGATCGCACGGTCCATACCGGGTTCTGCAAAGCTGCTTGTTGTCGCGTCGCCTACCTCCGAGGATTCTGCCTTTGTTCGGTCACTTGAAATTCTGATTAAAGACCGCCTAGCAAGCGGCGCCATTCAAGGTTCTCCAGCAGAGGTTCGAGAAGCGCTCGCTTCGTATCCGTCCGCGGTCAGCAGTATCGTCACAACCGAGCAGTTCGCGCCAATCGTCAAGGGGCTCGTACAAAGTATACCCACGCTCGCATCGGCAGCGATCATAACGCCCCCCTCCTACCGCTGGCCTACTTTTCTATTGGCCAACAATATTCGCAATGTCGCCAACCAAATCGCGGTCATCGCGCTGATAGCTATCGGCATGACAATGGTCATTATCACAGCCGGGATTGATCTGTCAGTCGGGAGTCTTATCGCTCTCTCGGCGGTCTTCGCCGGATGGCTGATCGCGCAGTTCGGCGGCGAATCGGCCTCGACGACGACGATGATATTCGCCTCACTTGCCGCTATCGCTCTCTGCGGCGCCACCGGCGCTTTTTCCGGTGCCGTCATCACACGGTTCAATATTCCGCCCTTTATCGCGACTCTGGCAATGATGCAGGTTGCCGCCGGAGTCGCCTACATAATCTCAGAAGGCAAACCGATTTATCAAATTCCGCAGAGCTTCACCACCCTCGGTCGCGGGGCCGACCCATTTCTCGGCATTCCATACGCCGTAATGCTCATGATCG
>CAYVWS010000030.1:0-20379 GCA_964455535.1 uncultured Ignavibacteriales bacterium
GGCCGTAGTACGAATTCTCAGTCGATGACCCCATGGCGAATTCATCCATATTGGTCTTGCCAATAATCACCGCTCCCGCTGCAACCAGGCGCGTGACGAGGGTCGCATCGTACGGCGGCACATATTTGTCGAGAATATGCGACCCGCACGAGGTGAGATAATCTGTGTAGGAAATATTGTCTTTGATCGCGACCGGAACTCCGGCGAGCACGCCCGGATTTTCGCCGCGCTTGACCTTCTCGTCAACCGCTTGGGCCTGCTTAAGCGCTTTCTCTTCGCAGATCGTGACAAAGGCGTTAAGCTCTTTCCCTTCAGTCTTGGCCAGCCGGATCGATTCTTGTGCGATTTCAACCGCCGAGAGTTTTCCCGATCGAACGCCTGATGCAACTTGCGATGCCGATAGATTCTTAAATTCAGACATGACGGGAATATAGGAGCGCATTGAGCAACACGCAAATTGATGATTGGCGTCGCGATTCGAGACGCGAGTTCACAATTAGAGGATTATCTTGAGCTTTGCTGAAAATCCAGTGGCCCCATACGCACCGCCTGGCCCCCCGCCCAACCCGCCGCTGCTGCTCACAAGCACACAGGCTGCGTCAGTCGTATGCTTAGAGGATTTGAGATAGACCGCGACTGAGTTACCGCCCGCCCCTCCACCACCCGCACCACCTTTGCCACCACTTCCACCGGAACCTCCATTGCCAGCATGAACCGGAAAGTAGTCTCCGTTTCCACCTTTGCCGCCCGCACCACCATCGCCCCCCTCACCTCCGCTACCACCTGATCCCCCGAAACCAGACCGGAAAGTACATGCTAAGGCGCTGATGGTTGAGTTCACCGCGAGTATCGAAATCGACGAACCGCCGAAGCTTCCACCTCGTCCACCAGAGCCGGGTCCACCACCCGCACCACCCGCGCCGCCGACTGCCCCATTCCACACTTGTGGATTGAAATACACGCACTCACTACGACCGCCCCCTCCGCCTCCGCCACCACACCCAGCCGTACCGCTGTCCCCAACTGCCCCTGAATAGCCGCATACAACGTATTCGCCATCGACCATCGAAACGAACGCATTCCCTGCTCCCCCTTTGCCAGACACTCCATTGCTGCCGGTTTGACCCATGCCGCCGTTTTGCTCAGGAAGGCCGCCGACTCCTCCGACTGAGTCTCCGTTGATGCAGAACCCCCGGGATCCTTGTTGTCCCGCGCTGCCACACTGCCACATCTCTTCGCCGATTCCCCCTTTGCCGCCCTCTCCACCGGGGATTGGAAATTGACCGGCTCGCGGCGGCGGATACCACGGGTCCTTTCCCGGCTGGCCGGGCAAGCCGCTATCGCCGGGCGTCCCGTCTAAACCATTCGACCCTCGACCACTTATGAAAGAGCATCGGTTCAACTCCACGTTAATACAATTGACAAACACACCTGCATGGGAAGATTGGCTCGGAACGATTCCGTCGGCCGAAACGAAGTGCAATGCAGTCAGTACACAGGCGCTGTCGGCATCTTGTAGTGTGATCGCCTGATTTACTTTTGCAGTCGTACTTGCGAGTCCCTGCACAATTGTCGAGTCATTCCCCTCGTTCCAGTTTTCAGAGCGATTTCGAGACCCGAGAATTCGAATATTGCCGTTGATTGAGATTGATTCCGTATACTTGCCAGAGCCAACGAGCACAACGCCGCTATGAGAGGAATCCTGTGCGAGCTCAATTGCGGCTTGTATCGATCCAATCGGATTCTCTTTGCTTCCATCGCCTGTGCCGTCGGTAACTACATATACTGCCCCTTCCAATGGGAGCTTCTCAATGACCACCGGCGGAGCAACCGGCTTCTCCTTACAAGATAACGCCAGCAAGAGGATGTATACACCGATTGCAGGAGCAATTGATCGCCAAGCCTTCATTTTCACATCCCTCTATGGACAATCTACTCGATTACGGATTTCCAGCAACACAAAAAAAGGCGCGCCTTGCGACGCGCCTTTTCGATTACTTACGCACGATGTATTACAACAGCGGCAGATATGTCTCCGTCTCGAACTGGCTGACATGGATACGGAAATTGTCCCACTCTTTGCGCTTATTCTGGATCAACTTCTCGTAAACATGCTCACCCAGCGCCTCGCGGGCCAAAGTCGATTTCTCGAACTCCGCCAGCGCTTCCTGAAGCGATCCCGGCAGCGACGTAATCTTGTTCTTGGCTTTCTCTTCATCGGACATCCTGAAGATATTCGCCTCAACCGCCGCTCCGAGTTCGTACCCTTTTTCGATTCCGCGAAGCCCGGCCGCCAGCATCACCGAAAACGCCAGATACGGATTCGCCGCCGGATCGGGCGAGCGCAGTTCAATTCGCGTAGCTTTCTCTTTGCCCACGCGATATCGCGGCACACGGATCAAGCTCGAACGGTTGCGCTGTCCCCATGCCACATAGACCGGCGCTTCGTACCCGGGAACCAAACGCTTGTAGGAATTCACCCATTGGTTGGTCACCAGGCAGATTTCGCGGATATGTGTGAGTATGCCCGCCATAAACTGACGCGCCGTCTTGGACAAGCAGAAATCGGCCTTCGGATCGAAGAACAAATTGGTGCCGTCTTTGAACAGCGACATATGGCAGTGCATACCGGAACCGTTTTGCCCGAAGATCGGCTTGGGCATGAACGTCGCATAGACATTGTGCGCCACCGCCACCTCTTTTACGATGCTACGGTAGATCTGCACAAAGTCGGCCATCACCAACGACTCCTGGTATTTCAGATCGATCTCATGCTGCGACGGCGCTACTTCGTGGTGGGCGCATTCAACCGGAATGCCCAGAAGTTCCAGCGCATTGACGGTCTTGGTGCGAATCTGAGTTCCCATGTCGACCGACTGATAGTCGAAATACCCGTCTTGATCGAGGATCGAGGCCGAGCTTTCATCTTTGAAATAGAAATACTCGCACTCCGGCCCAACATAAAACGTCCAACCCTTTTCCTGGACTTTCTTCAGGTTCCGCTGTAACACCCAGCGCGGGTCGCCGTCGTACGGCTTGCCGTCGGGAGTCTGAATGTCGCAAAACATCAGCCCGACTTTCATGCCGTCGATCTCCCACGGCATCACACGGAATGTCTTCGGATCTGGAATCGCCATCAGATCGGACTCATCGATACGGGCAAATCCTTCGACTGATGATCCGTCGAATCCCTGTCCTTCTTCAAGCACCTGCTCGATCTCCGAGCGGGTGATATCCATGCCTTTGATCCGGCCTAAAATATCGGTCATGCAGAGGCGGACATACCGCACTCCGCTTTCGTCGATCAGCCGGAGGACATCTTCCTTAGTCTTTGTCACGGGTACAGCTCCTGGCAAACGGTTGTGTGTCCAAATTGAAAGGCGGTAATTAACAGTCGGCGACCGCCCCGACAAGCAAAAACTGGTCTTATCCGACCTATAATTTCAGATTGTGGAAAACTCGAAACCGGACTACTCGGCGAGGCGAAGCGAAACGGTCGGCCTGGTTGGTTTGAACTGCCGACATGTGACCCCCGCCATATCGAAAATGCGACGCGCCGCGACAAACTTGTCATCGGTCGCATACTTGTCGCTTAAATAGACCACTTCTTTAATGCCAACCTGCACAATGAGTTTAGCACACTCGTTGCAAGGAAAGAGTGAAACAAACAGCGCCGCGCCGTCAAGATCGGGCTTGTTGGAGGCGTTGGTGATCGCGTTCATTTCGGCGTGGCAGACATACGGGTACTTGGTGTCGAGGTAGTCCCCCTCGCGCGCCCACGGCAGGTCGTCATCAGATAGCCCGGCCGGAAAGCCATTATACCCGATTCCGATGATCCGCTTATTTTTATTCACGATGCACGCCCCGACTTGGGTCGAGGGGTCCTTTGATCGCATGGCGGAAAGCTGGGCGACAGCCATGAAATACTCATCCCAGCTCAAATAATCGGTGCGTTTGGTGGTCATGGAGCCCAAACATATGCTTTGTATTTAACGACGTCAACGGAATCTCCGCGGCAAGAAAATGCCCTCGCCAGTAGACGGCGAGGGCTTGTCATTTAGAGACTATCTGGTCAGTCAGCTTACCTGGCAGACGCCGCCGCCGAGCTCTTCGAATTCATATGAGCGCCGTACTGCTTGTCGACCTGCTCGATGTGGCTGGTAAGCCATTTGGTCAAAAACGTCATCAGGTCAATCGAGATCGCCGTGTTGCCGCTGTTAAACTTCTTCTGAAATTCCGACACCTGAGAGATCAGCTTTTGGTGCTCGGCTTTGTGCTCGCCCAGTTTCGGATATCCGGCGGCCGCCATCAATTTCTCTTCCGCCGCAAAATGGGTTACTGTGTATGACACGAGGCCGTCGAGAATTTTCCCTACCACCTCTTTGCCTTTACCCTTCTTCATGGCATCGTTCAACTCGTTAATCATGGCGATGAGCTTCTTATGCTGGGCGTCCATTGTGTCGACACGGACGCTTAGATTTTCACTCCACTGGATCAAACTCATAGGTGTCATTCCTTTGGCTGTCAAACCTTTTGTTCAGTTTCGTCCATCCGGTATCGGATGCACCAGCAGACATCTTAACAAATACGCGTTTGTGGACCGCGATATCTGTGAACCGTCGAAGTGTTCGTAGTAACTCGGTTCCGTCCCCGAATCCGCCATTGTAGTCTTGTAGGGCGGGTCCGTCTTCGAACCCGCCATCTTCTTTCGTCAGTGCGCGAAATTTGGGGAGCGTATTCTCCCAGTCTTGGAGATCAACCCCCCCCCGGTTTCAACGACCTTGCCACGCGGCCTTTATCTTGTTACCCCCGACAAGGAACGACTTCAGTCGTTCCGCAGAGCGGGGGTCTATCTTCATTGCGGACAAAAGATGGATGCCCGCTCAAGGCGGGCATGACACGCTTGCGTTCTATCGAGGGCTGGGTCCCGGGTCTTCGCCCGGGATGACAATAAGAAATGCCCTGGATGACAATTGAGTGGCTTGCGATGACGCTATGGTGCTGTGGAGATTCGTGCGCGGCAGACGCCCTCGTCTGCCCGTTCTCTCTTGTAGGTCGAAGCCCGGCGGTTTCGACATCTTTGCTGCGCGACCTCTACTCCGTCACCCCCGAAAAGGAACGACTTCAGTCGTTCCGCAGAGCGGGGGCCCAGCCCTTAAGAGTGACTTGGGTTATTTGTGTCATATCGAAGACTGGGTCCCGGGTCTTCGCCCGGGATGACACAATAGGGGCCCGGGATGACATTGGAATAGCTGGGAGCGACGAATTGGCGATGCGCCGACTAATACTTCTTCCGCCGTTCAAGCATGTAATTGGAGCCGGGCTGCTTTTTGACCATTCGCTTCAGATCGGCCAGCATCTTGGACATCTCGCCCACATGCCGAAACTTGCCGTTCTCATTAAGCACAACGGCAACACTGATCGTGAGCAGCGGAAACTGCTCAATCAGTCCTTTACGATTCGTCGTGGTAATGAAACCCAGCTCGCGATCTTCTTCCTGATACCGATACGGCACGATAGCGTCGAAAGTCTTAATGATCCACCGGCACGAGTCTTCGACAATCTCGCGCGGCACGACGAAAATAAAATCGTCACCCGCGATATGCCCCACAAACCCCTCGCGGCAGATATCGAAGACTATGTCGCGCAATATACGCGCCGTCAGCTTGATGACTTTGTCGCCGGAAGCGTATCCGTAGTAGTCATTGTACGCTTTGAAATTATCCAGATCGGCATACCCCACCGCGAACTCTTCGTGACGCATGATCTGCCGCTCGATTTCGTCTTCGATCATGGCTGGACCGGGAAGACGCGTCGAGGGATTGACCGACAGATCGCGGCGATTGCGCTCGATCACCCGGCGTACCCGCACTTCGATAATCTTCTCCATCCACTCGCCGTAAATAAATTCTTCCGCGCCGTTCTGATAAGCGGCGACAATCATCGAATTGTCCGGTTCGGGGTAATAGAGAATGACCGGAATGATCGACAGAAAGACATTGTTCTTGGCGGCGTGAATCAGTTCGATTTCTTTCTGAAGATTGGCACGGCAACCGATCGCAATCGCCGAAACCGGATAGCGACGGCAGATCGCGACAAGTCCGTCGAAATCGTCGAAGAAGTGAAACGAAACTCGCTCGCTGCGGAAAAACTTGCTGAGATGGAAATCGAGATTTATGCCCGTCTGCTTGATCGCAAAATGATAGACCGCCGTCGCCGGTGTATCAGCGGCGCTTGAATCCCGCCAGTTCGCGAGGGTGATGTTTTCGATGTTCTGCAACGATATAGTCTCGGTCAATTCGGGTGTAAATCTCTGTCGTACTAATATCGGCATGACCGAGCATTTCTTGCACTACCCGAAGATCGGCGCCCCCTTCAAGCAGATGCGTGGCAAAGGAATGGCGAAAAGTATGGGGCGTCACTTTTTTGGTAATTCCGGCCGCTTTGACCATTTGGCCTATCAGTTTCCACATCCCCACCCGAGAGAACTTCTTCCCCCCTCGTCCGGCAAACAACGCCCCCGTCTTATGGCCAATTTCAAACTGCGACTCCAAATGGGCCTTCAGCGCCGAAATCGCAGGCTTTCCGATCGGCACCAGGCGCTGCTTGTTTCCTTTGCCGACGACCCGAACAAATCCGGCCTCGAGTTCCAGATCGGACGCTTTAAGATTGATCAACTCTGAGATACGAAGACCGCAACCATAGAGAACTTCGATGATCGCCCGGTTCCTGATATGATTCTTGGGCATCGCCGCACTTACTTTAATGATCGACTCAATCTCCGCCGGCGAAAAATAGTCAGGATGATACCGCGCCAGCTTGGGTGTAGGATAACTCTCGATCGGACTGGTCTTGATAACGCGCGACTCTTTTAGGTACTCAAACAAATGCCGAAGCGCCGATAGTTTTCGAGCGATGGTCGCCGATTTGCGACCTTTCCTACCGAGAGAACTGACGTAGGTAGCAATCTGCGCCGATGATGCCTTTCGCATGTCTTTGGTGTTGGTAGAAATCGCAAATTCCGCGAGATCGACCCGATACGCCGCCAGCGTATTCTCAGACAGGCCCCGCTCCAGACGCAAATGCTGCAGGAAATCTTCGATAAGCAGATCGTTTGCCCCCTCCACCTGCGACGTGATCGATCGATTGCGCTTTGTCGCCATGAGCTACCCCCGGTGGGCCATCGCCAGCACCCCGACGACTTGGTGCCCCGCCGCTCGAAGCGTTTTGGAAAGCTCGCCGACAGTGGCTCCGGAAGTAACGACATCGTCGACGAGAAGCAGGCGTTCACACCGCTCTTCGGAATGGTATGGCTCAAATACGCCGCGCACATTTTCGAATCGCTTTGGGCCGGAAATGCGGGACTGCACGGCCCGATGTTTCTTCCGAAACGCCAGATCGCAGCGGACATCGAGATCAAGCATCTCCCCCAATTCCTGCGCAAACAACTCCGCCTGATTAAACCCCCGAAAATATTCACGCCGCGAATGAAGCGGCACCGGGACCAGCGCCGACGGATCGAGCAGTCCGATGCGGTCACGCTGACGCCCACAAAGCTCCACAGCCGCCCAGTGACCCACGCGACGCACCTGTCGAAATTTGAATGCGATCACCATTTGCTGAAGCGCCCCGACATGATCGCCAACGACAAATAACGGCATGCCCGGCCGACACGACGGACAATTCACTCCCGTTTCAATCGGTCGCGCACAATCCAGACAAAGCGGGTGCTCCAGCGTCGAGATCTTCTTTCCGCAAAGTTCACACAGGAGATTCTGGGATGGCCGGGAATCGCCGCACCCAAGACAAAGAGGCGGAAAGACAAAGTCGAGAGCCGCCGCACTCCATTCGCCGACTGTGTCAAGATTCACATCCCCTCCGCAACGCGTATATGCTCAGGGCTTCTTCGTGTCCAAGTCCTTAAGAAGCGACTTTGCGGCCTCGGCAGCGCTTCCCTGCGGATCCATCTTCAAATATCTATTCCAATAAACTCGGGCCGAGTCTTTCTGCTGCATATCCGCAAACACAACGCCCGAGTTGAATATGGCAATCGTATGGCTTGGTTCCTGCGCCAGCACTTTCTGGAATTCATCGAGCGCGCGCTGCGGAAGTCCCATCCCGTGCAAACAGGCGCCATAGTCGGTGCGCACATTGGTGTTCGAGCCGTCGATAGCCAAAGCCCGACGGTAACATTCGGCAGCCAGCGCATAGTCGCCGGCGTCCATATTATGATTGCCGGCGTCGACCAAACCGGCATAATCGGTCGGCAGATTGGCAAGCTGCGGCATCTGCGACGGCATTCCGTCGGCGCCTGTCACGGGCGGATGCTGGGCATTGTCCATCATTTGCTGGGCCGGCGGCTCCGGCTTGGGATCTGATTTTTTGAACGCAAAATATCCAGCCGCAACCAGGAGCAGGGCTCCGCCAACGATGATCGTGTCGCGCACGCCGGTTGATTTGGCCGGTTTCCCCGGCGTCACGCCGACCGCCGCACCGCAGCCGGGGCAAAATTTCGCGCTTGCAGGCAGTGAAGCGCCGCACGATGCACATGTCGAATTTGTCATCTCTTTGTCATCCTCTTGTATCGCAATTCTGTACCAAGATATATGGAATGCGTCTCGCTTGGCAATCAAATTAGCTGCCACCGCGAAAATCAAGTGACAACTTGCCCGAACTGATCTATATTCTCGCCCTTAAGAATGGAACTTCTTTTTCAAAAGCAGGAGTTATGAAATACAAGTCACTTCTCGTTGCAGCGGCATTGCTGCTGTTCGCTCCCGTAATTCGCGCCGAATATATTATTTCGGCGGACTCGATCTACAAACACATCGGCATTCTGGCGTCCGATTCTCTTGAAGGCCGCGAAGTCGGCGAACCGGGCGAATGGAAAGCCGCCATGTACATCCAGTCGATCTTCAAACAACTCGGACTGGAACCCAAAGGCGACGGCGGCAATTATATTCAACCGTTCCCCTTCAACAAGCAGATCGACTTCGGCCCGAATAACAAGCTGGTCGTCAACGGCAAAGCGCTTGAACTTCGCGAAGAATTTATGCCGATGTACCAGTCGGCCTCGAAGAGTTTCGAATTCGCCGATGTCGTCCCCGCCGGATTCGGCATCACGACCGAAGACTCGGCCTATGACGACTACAAAGGGCTGAGCGTAGAGGGCAAAGCGGTGGTCGTACTGCGCGATGCTCCCAAACCGGAGGTCAATCCACATGTCGACTTTACCAAATACAGCTCGCTGACCGACAAGATCAACAACGCCATTGCGCACAAAGCCGCAGCATTGTTTTTCGTCACGCCGTCCGATCAGGACGACACTCTTATGAGCATGGGCGGCGCCCATGTCTCGGTGAAAGACATACCGGTCATTTTCCTCCGTCGCAAAGGGATTCAGAAGCTCGGCATGAGTATCGACTCGGTCGGCTCGTTTAAGGCCATCGGCCAGACTGAGTTGATTCCGGTGAAAGATACCGGATACAACGTCATTGGCTACCTTCCCACCAACAATGACACGGTGGTCGTCATCGGCGCTCACTTCGATCATCTCGGCTGGGGCGGCAAAGGCAGTTCGCGCTACCTCGGCAAGGAAAAGAAGATTCACTACGGCGCCGACGACAACGCCTCGGGCAGCGCCGCGTTGCTTGAATTGGCCCGGTACTACACGTCGATTAAGGACCAACTTCACTATTCGATGTTGTTCACGTCCTTCTCGGGAGAAGAATCCGGTCTGTTAGGTTCGGCCTGGTATGTTCGCCATTGGACAGTCGACTCCGCCAAAATCCGTATGATGATCAATCTCGACATGGTGGGTCGCCTCCGCGCCCAGGACAAAGGGCTGGCTATTTTCGGTACCGGCACCTGCGACCAGTTCAAAAAGTATTTCGACAGTACCTTTACCGACAGCACGATGAAACTGTCGTTTCAGGAAACCGGCACCGCGCCGTCGGATGTGACAGCTTTTTACAACAACGGCATTCCGGTTCTCTTCTTTTTCACGGGCCAGCATGAAGATTATCACACACCGGGTGACGTCCTCGAAAAGATCGACACTCACGGTATCGTGCAGGTCGCGTCGGTGGTTCAACGAATTGCCGATCATTTCGACAAAACCGGCGGACAGCTCGTCTTCCAGAAGACCAAAGACACCGAAGGCGGCAAGATGCGGTCGTTCTCTGTTACTCTCGGCGTGATGCCCGACTATGTCGCCACGGTGAAGGGTATGCGTGTCGATGGCGTCTCTCCCGATCGCCCGGCCGAGAAAGCCGGTATCCTCAAGGGCGATGTCATCATTCAGATGGGTCAGTACAAGATCGATGACATCTACGCCTACATGAGCGCGCTCGGTAAATTCCGCAAAGGCGACTCCTGTCAGGTCTCGCTGGAGCGCGGTACCGATACACTGCAGTTGATGGTGAATTTTAAGTAGAAATCGAGGTCAGGCGGACGGGGAAGATTCCATGTCGATATCTTCCCCGCGCCTCGACCGATGAACTGACACCACGCCTTTGATCTTCCGCACCTTGTCGATCACCCGGTTCAAGTGCGACAAACTCGATACTTCGATCACAAACCGGCCGTGCGCGGTGGTGTCCTGCGTGGTCATTTCCGCACCGCGCACATTGGTATCCGAATCGGCGATGGCCTGAGTAATATCGCGCAGCATGTTCTTGCGGTCTTCAACCACCATCTCCAACTGAACCACAAATGACTGCTTCGGGCCGGCGTCCCAGCTGACGGCGATCTTCCGCTCCGGGAAACGATTGCCAAGCTCAACGGCTGAATGACAATCGGCGTGATGAACTGTCACTCCCCGACCTCGCGTGATAAATCCGACAATATCTTCGCCCGGCACCGGCTGACAGCAACCGGCGAAACGAAACATCATGTTATCAAGCCCCTGAACGCGCACGCCCTTCGATCCACGAATTCGTTCGAGCGCTTTCTCGACAAATCCCGGCTCGGCCTCTTTCTCTTCCGGAACAATCAGATTCAAGATTGCGCCGGCTGTTAGCGATCCATTTCCAACCGCCGCCAGCAACTCATCGGATGACTTCTTGTTGAGCTGCTCAGCGATCTCCTGAAATTTCTCGTCCGGCGGCATTGCCGCGCGAAGTTCTTTGAGCTTTCGCTCGATAATCTGCCGCCCCAGTTTGACCGACTGTTCAAACCCGACCTGCTTAAGCCAGCGTCGAATTTTGGTGCGCGCATACGATGTCTTAACCAGTTTAAGCCAGTCGTGCGACGGTGTCCGGTTGGGGTTGGTGATAATTTCCACCTGATCCCCTGATTGTAACTGTGTCGAAAGCGGCTGAAGCCGGCCGTTAATCTTGGCCCCGGCACAATGCAGCCCGACTTCCGTGTGAACCAAAAATGCGAAGTCCAGTGGGGTCGAGCCGCGCGGCAGATGGATCAGCTTGCCGTTGGGAGTGTAGACGAAGATATCCTCCGAATACAAATCCATCTTCAGATATTCCAGAAATTCCGAGGGATTGGTCAGGTCTTTCTGCCACTCCAACACATCGCGCAGCCAGATCATCTGGCGGTCGTCGCGGCTCATCTGCTGGCGCCCTTCTTTATAGAGCCAATGCGCGGCGATTCCGTTTTCCGCTTCGTGGTGCATCTGGTGCGTCCGGATTTGTATCTCTACCATCTTATTGCGCGGGCCGAAGACGGTGGTATGCAGCGACCGATACCCGTTCGGCTTGGGCGTGGCGATATAATCGTGGAACCGATCCGGCACCGGTTTCCACATGGCATGGATAATGCCCATCGCGTGATAACACTCACGTTCGCTGTTGACGATCACCCGGATCGCCAGCAAATCATAAATTTGCTCAAAGGGAACTTTGCGCACCCGAATCTTGCGGAAAATCGACGACAAGTGTTTGGCCCGCCCGTACACAGTCGCGAAGATCGAATCCTTCGCCAGCACATCTTTGATCGGAGCTACAACCTCCGCAATGTACGCTTCGCGCTCCGCCCGTTTCTCTTTTACTCTCTGCGCCAGATCATCGTAGGTCTGTTGATCGAGATACTTGAACGAAAGATCTTCGAGTTCTTCCTTCAGTTTGTGAATTCCCAGACGATGGGCCAACGGGCAATAGACATCGCGGGTCTCCATAGCTATTCGCCGCTGTTTTTCAGGCGGCAGGGCATCGAGTGTCCGCATGTTGTGCATCCGGTCAGCCAGTTTGATGAGAATCACCCGGATATCTTTGGCCATCGACAGAAGCATCTTCCGGAAATACTCGACCTGGCCTTCCTCATATGAATTGAAATGAACCGCGCCGATTTTAGTGACGCCGTCAACCAATTCAGCGACGTCGTCGCCGAATTCCCGTCGAATATCCTCCAGAGTGTGATGGGTATCTTCGACTACATCATGCACGATCCCGGCGACGATCGTCTCGGAGTCCATGTGCATCTCGGCCAACACAAAGGCCACTTCAAGACAATGCTCGACATATCGTTCGCCCGAAACCCGCTTTTGTCCTTCGTGTGCTTTGTCCGAAAACTCGTAGGCGCGGCGAATCAGGCCGACATCGAGATTGGCGTTATACGCCTCGATGTGAATGATAAACTCAGCCAGATTCATCTCTGCTTACCCGCCGTTGTTACACTTGTGCGCCACGACTCACTCACTGCCCGGTACACACTTTCTACGGTGATTGTCTTCATGCAGGCGCACGCTTTTCCTGAACATTGACAGGCCACTAGGGGTTGAATGACAACGTGCCCTTCTCCCACTGGTCCCCATCGCAGCGGCGACATCGCTTTTTTCCCCGGATACAGGCCGACCACTTTCGTGCCGACCGCTGCCGCTAAATGAAGCGGTCCCGTAGAATTGGATACAACCAAGCGCGCTCTTTCCAGTATTGCCGCCAATGTCCGCAGATCGGTATCTCCCGCGATCATCGGTAGACTAACATCCAGACGTTTGCACGCCTGCTCAATGTCGCCCGCTTCTGTTTGTGAACCGCTTATCACTACGCGCATGCCTTGTTTCTGTAGTTCATCGGCCAATCTGATAAACTGCTCAAGCGGCCAGCGATCCGCCGATCCCCCAGAGCCGGGGTGCACCAGCAGGAAATCGCCCGAAATATTCCGGGCTGACAACAGAGCCGAGGCGCCGTCGCGGTCCCGCTCGACGAGATGAACGGTCGGCGACGCAACCGACGGACCGTCGGCGAAGAACTTCAGGAAATCGAAATTGTATCCCATCTCGTGTCGCTGATTCGCTTTTCTGCTGTGGTGAACGTAGTGATTGAAGTAAAACGAGTGAAGGCGGCGCGACGTGCCGATTCGGTGCGGAATACCTGCTTTGTACAACAATCTGCATATGTTTCGGTCGGGAAAAATGACAACCGCAGCGCTGTATCCGGTATTCGAAATCTTTGCCAACAGCTCTTTTCGATACCGCCCGTTCTTGGTTAACTGATCGTGCTGGACGCGAACAATTCCGTCGATACGCGGATTATTCTCCAGTAGCGGTGAGGCATAGAGTGACGCCATGACATGGACTTCGCAATCCGGGTGACGGAGCTTGATCGATTCAGCAACAGGTATAGCCAAAAGCAGGTCGCCGATCCGATCGGTTCGGCAGACTAATATCCGAGATCCTGATGGAAACTGCAATTTTGGACTCACGAACCTTTCCGCTCCTGACTGGTACTCTCACGGTTCATCTGCCGGAGTTTGGCGTATTTCACAAAGACGGCGCAGGATGACAGCGCCGACACCATGAAACCCTCGACTCCGTCTAAAAAACCAGCTTTCGAAATATAGTGCTTAACAAACGAAACAAAAGGCCGGGCGGTCAGATCGAAAAGGCCGGCCGTGCGGCCGCGCGCGGCTTCCTGAATTGCCCCCTCAGTAGTGTACCGATTGAACTTGTCGAAATAGACATCGAGCGTCGGATAACTGAAGTGCAGCAAGTCATTATGGCAACGTCCCACCGGTCCGTCGATCATTACCCGCTCGTGCACGATGTCATCGGTGAATCGCCCTTTCCCCCGTCGAAACAACCGCAGCACTGGATCGGGATACCAGCCGCAGTGACGAATCCACTTTCCCAGGAAATTGGTCAGTCGCGGCATCTCGTAACCGACAAAACTCGCGTCGCTCTTGACAATCGCTTGAATTTCTGCCGCTAATTCCGGTGACAGCTGTTCATCGGCGTCAATCGATAATACCCACTCCCCATCGGCCAACGAAAGCGCGTGCTGTTTGGCTTTACCAAACCCTTCCCAGTCGATTGTCTCTACCCGCGCTCCGAAATCTCGTGCTATCTCAGAGGTCCGGTCGGTTGAATGGCTGTCGACAACGACTATCTGGTCGGCGAAGCGCACTGACTCAAGACAGCGGGCGAGGTTTGCCTCTTCGTTCTTCGTGATGACAACAACCGACAATTTCACTTGGGCGACCCCGCCTTCGCATCAGAGAGAACTTCGGTGGCGCCCGCCATTACCTGCTCGACCGTAATATCAAAAATGTTGTCGTCATTGCCAGAAAGCACCGCACCATGCTCCTGACCGTAGGGCTTCCACAACAAGAAATTCTTCATGAATCGGCTGTAGAGTCCAACCACCGGCACATGAAATGACCGCGCGATGTGAATCATCGAAGTATCCGGTGATATCAGCAAGTCCAGATGCGCGACAATCGCCGACGCCTGTAGTAAAGTAAGGCGATCCGGAACAATCGCCACGTGTGATCCAACCTGACGTTGAATGCTCAGGGCTCTCTGCCGTTCACCGGGCGTTGTCAGAAGCGCTATTTGCGTGGCGTCGTCGCGAGCCACCAACCGGCGCACCAGTTCGACTGATTTTGATTCTTCCCAAATGCGGGTGGGCGATCCAGCCGACAGATTGTACCCGATCACGCGTGGTCTGCTGCCGGTTCGACGTAACTCCGCCACGAACTCTCTGCCCAGTTCGAGGTCGGAAGGTGATATGTACGGACGCGCATATGGATCCGCTTTCACCGGTTCGAGCCCGAATGCCTTCAATAACGCGAGCGTATTCTGTATGATATGCCCGGTGTTTTCCATGCGGTGATCGTAGTTGAAGTCGTAATACCGACGAAACTTGACTTTTCCCACCCCTATGCGCGGCTTGCCGGGCGCGCACAATTGCGAGAGAAACAAGGCCGTCACCGAGTCATCGCAAATCATGTCGACAACACAATCGAACGTCTCCCGTCGCATTTTTAGCACTTCGCGCAAATCACGAAGTATATTCTTTCGATACAGAAAGATATGGGCAAAGCGCGGATCATCCGAGATGAGGGCGATATTTCGCGGCGAGGCCAGAATTGACTGCTCGATCTGCGGATGAGCGCGACGAAGGGCGTCGAACACCGGCAGCGAAATCACCATGTCCCCAATCTTTTCAGGTCGCAAGAAGAGCACTCTCTTCAGCTGCTTTCCGTCCAGTGGCTGAAAAGCGCGATCTCCGCGTTTGAGAAAGACTGCGACCGTGTTGAACACGGCCGCTTTGATCCCGTGTTCAATCGCCTTGAGCTTACCCACGCGCCACCGCCGATCGGCACACGGACGCCAATTTCTGCTCGACCCGATCAATCATCATAGAAAGAGTGAAGAGCGCCCGAAACCTCGAGATATTTTCTTCGCCGAACGATAGCCGCACCTTCAGTTTCTCCAGGGCGGTATCAACACCATTGGCAAGCGCATCGGGGTCCTTTGGTTCGACCAAGATTCCCGCCGCACTATCGCTCAATACTTCAGGAATTCCGCCAACTCGCGACGCCACCACCGGCAGTCCGGCGCGCATTCCCTCCAATATCGCAATGCCGAACGGCTCTTCTATCGATGGGTGAATTATCAGGTCGCACCCGGCCAGGATCGGCGCGACATGCTCTTGCATTCCGCCGAACGTTACTCTGTCTGAAATTCCTAAATCGCTGCCCTGCTTGCGCAGGGCGACTTCAAGCGGGCCGTCACCGAGAAACAGAAATCGAAGTTGCGGATGCCGCGCTGTCAGTTGTGGTATCGCGCTCAATAAATACGTATGACCCTTCTGCTCAACAAATCGGCCAACCGTCACCGCTAATACCGATTCATCAGGCAAACCGAATTGTGTCCTTACGCGTTTGGCGGCTGTTGCCGATTTGATCGCCTCTTGCGACTCCTCGATGCCGATCAGAATAACTTCGATGTCGTCGGATTTCAAGTAGCCGTGAGAAAGAAGCTGACCTTTGAGCGACTCCGATGGCACAATCACGGCCTCGACGAGCTTCGGTGTCAGCGTGCGATGGATCCAACTGTCGCCTGCAATATCAAGACCGACCGACCAGACAACCGGTATTGAGCCCGCGAACTTTGCGGCAAGCCCGCCCAAGCGAACATCTTTGTTGAAATTGACTACCACACATTCGATCTGACGCGATTCAATCAACTGTTTCAACGCGCCAATCGTAGCCGGATTGAAATCTCCTGAGATCGACAGGCCATGGGTTTCAATAGCGGACGCGTCGACTCGCCTCAGAAACGCCGATTCGCCTCGACCGACCACCACCGGTCGGTGACCGCGACTTTTCAATCCCAGCGCGACCAGACGTATCCACTCTTCCATGCCGCCGTAGGTTTCCCGCTCGATTGAATCCAGAAATAGCAGATTCATTCGGCGTCCTGAAATTGCATTGTGTAAAGGCGGTGATACGTTCCTCCGCGCGCCATCAGTTGATCGTGCGTTCCTTCTTCGGTGAGTCGACCATGTTCGAGCACGACAATCCGGTTGGCGTGCTTGATAGTAGATAAGCGATGTGCTATGACAAGTGTAGTACGCCCTTCTAATAGCCGATCAATCGCTTCCTGAACCAGTCGTTCCGACTCGGTATCGAGCGCCGAAGTTGCCTCGTCGAAGAGCAGTATCTGTGGATTGCGCAGAAGCGCGCGAGCTATCGCGATCCGCTGGCGTTGGCCTCCCGACAACCGCACGCCGCGACTTCCCACAATCGTGTCGTATCCATCGGGAAACGACGACACAAATTCGTGAGCATTAGCAGTTTTCGCCGCCGCAATTATCTTTTCAATGGGCACATCGGCCAATCCGTAGGCGATATTGTTCTTGATCGAGTCGTGGAATAGAAAGGTCTCCTGTGTGACTATCCCCATCAACCCGCGCAGCGAACTGAGTTTCATGTCGTGCACATCGACTCCGTCGATAGTAATCAGCCCGCCTTGTGGATCGTAAAATCTCGGAAGCAGATTGAATAGCGTGGTCTTCCCCGCCCCCGACGGTCCGACAATCGCGACTACTTCGCCGCGCTTAACAGAGACCGAGACATTTTGTAGTATCGGCTCCTGATCATACCGAAAATCTATTTTGTCGAATTGAATGGAGTCGTGAAACTCGGTGACCGTCCTTGCATCGGGGCGATCCGAAATAGTTTCGGGTGCATCGATCACTTCAAAGACCCGCTCAGCCGCCGCCATCCCTTCCTGCAGTTTGATATGTATCTGACTTAGTTCCTTCACCGGCTTGATGAGCGAGAACATCGACACGACATATGTCATGAAATCCCCGGCCCCAAGCTCGCCGGTACCTGAGAGAATTCGCGAACCGGCGTACCACAATATCAACACACCTGCACCGGTCGCCAGCATATCGTTGATCGGGCTGGCCAGATGCCGGATGCGCGTCATGCGAACCAGTGAACGAAAATAGTCATAGGTAGCGCTGACGAATTTCTTCGCCTCGAACTCTTCCATCGAGAAGGCCTTGACTATCCGCATGTTGCTTACATTCTCTTCAAGCACCGAATTGACATCGGCCATGCGCTCCTGAGTCCGCTCCGAATACTTTCGAAGTTTCTTCCCGATAAACCAGATGAATCCGAATACAAGCGGCAATGCCACCATCGCCAGCAGCGTGAGCTTCCAACTGAGAATGACAAGAAACGCCAAAAAGACAACCGTCTGAATAGAATCGGTCACGAGCCGATTGAAGCCGATATCAATCGCCTCATTTAAGACCACCACATCATTGGTGACACGGGAGATGACTTGACCGGTTCGTCGACGATGAAAATAGTCGAGTGACAGCCGCTGATACTTGATGAACAACTTGTCACGAAAATCCTTCATGACCGATTGCTGAACAAAGGCCATGAAGTACCCCTGCAGGTACAGAAAGAGATTCTTGAACGCCGTAATGATAAGAATCACTACACAGAACATGATGAGCGTGTGCTGACGATCTCCCCCGCCCACCAGCGAATCTATCCATGACTTCATCGATTCTTTGAGCGAGACAATTGCGCCGCTGAATCCGCCGATAGCCGTCGGTGTTCCGGTCGAATCAGCCCCCGGAACAGCAGGTGCAACCGCAATCTGATCGCCGCCCAGAAGTGAAAGAGTATCGGTGTGGAAAAGAGTCGACAATAGCGGGCCGACCATCCAGACAAGCAGACCGGAGAACACCGCAAACAGTGCGGCTGACACCGATGCGACCACCAGTTTGCCGACATACGGCTTCAGATATGAAAAACTGCGACTGTATATGCTCATGCCTATGCCGCTCTCACGGAATCAGGTAACATCGTGTGTGGCAAAGAGATTGTCAACGACCGTCGGATCTCAGTGCACCATCGGGACCGCCCCCGGCGGCACCGGATCGCCAAATTTGTTGGCAGATACATGACTGGCCGGTCGAAACTCTCGGCGACTTGCTTTCAGCGAGGTCCCCCCCGAAGTGAGAAATCTCATTTCAATCGGCCGCCAGCCGCTCTCCCGATGGTCGTAGCTCAGAGACAATTTCCAGCCGCAAGTTGACTGAACTTCGTACTCTCGCCTGCTACCGCTGTTTTTTGTGTTCTCCACCCTGATTTGCGAATCAAGGGTGGCGGAATCGGGAAGTTGTGACAGAAATTGCACCGGGTCAAAATTACGCAACGATATTGGACAAGTGGAATCCGAAAGAAGCGACTCGAAACTGTCGTCCACGAATTCGTTGGTCGAAGGAAAGTAAACTCGTAGTCGCTGATTGCCCATTACTCCGCGCAGTGCCCCCTTGCCCAGATACCCGCGCCCCGCTAGCCCGACGATCGTGTCGGTCGCATACAGCTCAAGTCGAAACGACGTGGTCTTTCCAGCGCGCACGAGCACGGCGTCGAACAGATAGGCGTCGACTGTGACCTTTTCCGACGACTTCGGGTTTTCTTCAGGAACTGCATTTGTACGCCGCGTGTGTGAACAGCCAAGCATACCGACAACCGACAGCGCCAGTGCAACGCCCGTTAGTATTCTTGATGATGTGAAGTAAACCGGCACTCCGCGTATCGCCTCACGACACGTGTACACCGAGAATGAGTGATATGACCGCTCCGACAATCGGCCCCAGCACCACCCACATCGCGCCGCTAAAGGCTAGAACCATCAGCACAACTGGAGCAATGGCGTCGAATTTGGCAAATCCTTCCTCCATCGATGGCGGCAGGAGATTGCGCAAGACATGGGAACCATCCAGCGGAAATAGCGGGATCAGATTGAAAAAGGCGAGTGACACGTTGATCGACACCGACAGGAACAAAAAGATCGCGATCGGCTCAGGAATATTTAACTGCATTTCGAGCACCGCGCGGAATATGATTCCGAAGATCAAAGCAAGACCGAGATTCGACAGCGGCCCTGCCGCTGAAATCCAGATATCGGCCACCCGCGGATTACGCAAATTGAAGGGATTGACCGGGACCGGCTTGGCCCACCCGAATCGAAATCCGGAGATAAACAGGGAAATCGTGCCCAACAGGTCGAGATGCGCCAGCGGATTGAGGGTCAGCCGCCCCATGTCCTTGGCGGTGTCATCGCCAAACTTGTGCGCGGTCCAGGCGTGAAAAAACTCATGCACCGTCAGCGAAAACAAAATCGCCGGCGCGGCAATGATTGCTTTTCGTATGAAATCCGGTTCAAACATTCTGTACTTTCGTTCTCTCCATTGACGAAATATCAACCGACGGCACGGCGCTGACAAGTTTTACTTTTTTCTCTTCACAGACCCGACCGGCGCCGAAAGCGATTCGGAGTTCGCATCGCCAAATCGCCAATGGTGTTCTATTCCCTTGCGAATTCCAATGCGCGGCGTCCTCACAACCAGCGCTGGTTCTTCGCCGCGATCTTCAATCCACAGATTCGTCCCGCACAAGTCAGTTCCGGAATGGCGCGTCGTTAATCCCAATGCGCGGCACAATCGCCCCGGCCCACTCAAGAGTTTCCGCTCCTGCAGTCTGCCAGACCGAGTTGCCATTATCTCAATGCCCTCGACCGGCTCTGCCGCTCTAATCAACACGGCCGCCGGAAACCCGCGACCCTCCGTCACTACATTCAAACAGTTATACATGCCATAGATAAAA
>CAYVWS010000031.1:0-19548 GCA_964455535.1 uncultured Ignavibacteriales bacterium
CAAAGAGCGCGACCGCGAGTCCGATTCCCCGGCGCGCCGATAGTTTTTCCTTGAGAATCCGGACGGCAAAGAGAAATACCCAGATCGGCGTGGTGGCAAACAGAATCGAGGCGTGACCAGCGCCGGTCAGTGACTGCCCCCAGAGATAAAATGTCTGGTTGATCGGAATGATGAGAAAACCGAGAAACCAGATGCGCTTCTTGTCGTCTGATGTGATCGCCGGTGTGTGTGATTGAAAGCGCGTGATCGCCATCAGAACCGCCCCGGCGATAACAAACCTATAGAACGCAAAAGTAAACGCCGGAATGTAGGCAAGACCGTATTTGGAAACCGGAAACGACAGCGCTCCGAGGATTTGTTGAAGAAAAATAATCGGCAAGAGGCGGCTAAGCTGAGGCGCGTGGTCAGACTGCATTCGAATCGGTACTCACCTCAGACATGCCAAAACAGACACTTCAATAACAGTACGTATCCCACTGGTGCGTCGTCAGTTAAATAAGCGCCTTATTCGTGCCGCCGTCTATTGGAATCGACACGCCCGTTATGAACGCGGCGCTTTCGGAGGCAAGAAAGGCCGCCAGCGCGCCAAACTCTTCGGGAGTGCCCAAGCGTCCTGCGGGAATTGACGACGCAAACGACTTCAATTGTTGCTCGACTGATACTCCTGAAGCCGCCGCGCGTTTCTCGGCCAGTTCGGTCAAGCGTGCCGTAGCGGTGTACCCCGGACAAAGACAGTTGGCCGTAATGCCGTGTTTTGCGTAGGTGTTGGAGATGGTCTTGCAGAATCCGTGGATGCCCGCGCGATAGGTGTTTGATAGGATCAGGTCATCGATTGGCTGTAGCGCGGCGATCGATGTCACATACAATAGCCGTCCCCAGTTCCGCGCCGCCATGCCGTCGATCAACCCGCGCGTAAGTTCTACTGCTGATTTCAGTATGATCTGATACCCCGCCTCCCAATTTTCGGGTGGCTGATTGACAAACAAGCCCGCCGGCGGGCCGCCATTGTTGAAGATAAAGATGTCGACGCCGGTTTGACCATCGGGCCCGCGCAAGGCGTTCAATATCGACGCACGATCAGCTTCGACGCCTATATCACCGACCAAAGTCCGCGGCCTCTTCCCCGACTCCTGCTCAATCGTTTTGGCAGCGGCAGCGAGCCGAGATTCGGTGCGAGAGTTGATCGTAACCTCGCACCCCTCTTTTGCCAATTGAAGCGCGGTCGCCAGACCGAGGCCCGACGACGCCCCTGTTACCAGCGCCCGTTTGCCGCGAAGACCGAGATCCACTTATGCTTTCACTTTCGCCAGTTCGTAGGGAAGCATCGCTGCGGTCTTGCAGCCGCGCTCGAAATCGATCACGCGGAACCGTTCGTTGGGTGAGTGAATATTGTCATCCTGAAGTCCGAATCCAATCAGGAGTGTATCCAAACCAAGCGTCTCCTTGAATTCGACCGTCACCGGGATCGAGCCGCCTTCTTTCATGAAGACCGGCTTCTTGCCGAATCCCGATTGCACCGCACGACTGGCCGCTTCGAGCCACGGGCCTTCAACCGGAACCGATACCGCACGAGCGCCGCCGTGTTTGTCGACCCGCACCTTGACGCTTTTGGGGGCAATCTTTTTCAAGAATTTTTCAAGCTTGTTGCAGACATCCATCGGCTTCTGTCCGCCGACCAAACGCATTGTTATTTTGCATGAGGCCTTGGCGGCGATGATCGTCTTGGCGCCTTCTCCCTGATATCCGCCGGTAATTCCGTTGACATCAAGAGTCGGCCGCGACCAGGAGCGCTCAAGGGTAGTGAACCCCTTTTCACCCTGAAGGGCGCTAACTCCCAGCATTTTCTTGTACGTAGCTTCTTTGAATGGAAGCTTCTTGAACTGAGCGCGTTCCCATTTCGACGGCGGCTTGACACCGGCGTAGAAACCAGGCACAGCGACTTTGCCGTTCTTATCGTGAAGCTGCGCCACCATCGCGCACAGCGTATTGATCGGATTGGCAATGGCGCCGCCGAAAGCGCCGGAGTGAACGTCGCGATTGGGGCCATCTACGAAAACTTCGCACGACGCAATTCCGCGCAAACCGAAAGTCACTGCCGGTGTGTTCTTGTCGAACTGGGCAGTGTCGGACACGACCACGATGTCCGCTTTGAGCATCGCCTTGTGTTCTTTGAGAAATTTGGGAAGATTAGCCGAGTGCGATTCTTCTTCGCCTTCGATCAACAATTTCACATTGACCGGGAGCGTGCCGGTTGATTTCAGGATGGCTTCCAGACCTTTGACGTGCGTGAAGGTCTGCCCCTTGTCATCACAGGCGCCGCGGGCATAGATGTATCCGTCGCGGATTTCGGCTTTAAACGGCGGCGTCGTCCACAAATCGTACGGCTCCGGCGGCTGCACGTCGTAGTGGCCGTAGTACAGAATCGTCGGCACATCCTTGCTGACGAAATACTCAGCGAAGACAGCGGGATGTCCGCCGGTCGGCATCAGCTGCGCTTTGAAGCCGATTGATTCGAGATGTTTGGTCAGCCAGGCGCCGCAGGCGGCGACATCCCCTTTGCGTTCCGGCTGACCGGAAACTGACGGGAAGCTGATAAACTCGAAGAGTTCGTCGAATCGTTTCTTTTCAGATTGGGCAAGATATTCAAGCGGGGTCATATCGATCTCCGGAAATAGAGTTGCTTCATTTGCCGGAAATATACCTTTGCCCCCTCCGGAAAGTAAAGTGATCGAATTTGATTGTGAAAAATCGCCGGTCTACGACTTATGCTCAGAAAACCAGCTCGCCGGGTCTTCGATGAATTGCAGGCAGGAACTGATCACCCGGGAATGCAGTGACTCCTCTTCGATCAGCCACTGATAAAACGCCTGAACTTCCGGATTGTCGCTGGCATCCTTTTGTTCCTGGTAGAACTCCGCCGCGCCGTTTTCGAATTTGACCGCCCAGGTGTAGGCCTCGACATCGGAGGCAGAAGGTGAAATATCGGCTTTGAGCGTAGCGAGATGGTCGTTGAATTTTTTGACTCGCGCCTCTATCGACTCGGAGACCTCGAGCTTCGGCGCGGCTGAGCCGGTTTCGACTGATTGCGAGAATTCACGGATTTTCTGGATGTGGCGAAGCTCTTCATCCGCCAGGAACTTGAGGGTCTGGCGGGCGTGGGGATTGCGGACGCGGCCGGCGGCCTCTTCGAAGAACTTCTGCCCTTCCTGTTCAAGTCGCAGGGCCATCGCGAGCGGTTCTAAGATCAACTTATTCGGTTGGGTGCTCAATACTTCTTCCTCGGCACCGGCGCTGTTTCCTACAAATCCTGGCGCTGCATCGATGCCAGCGCCAAATATAGAACCAGGCCGACCGAAAGTAAAGTCATTGCAATGGGGGTAAGCAAGTTGACCGGAGAACCCGAGGCAATAGCATGGGCGCCCTCGCTTAACTCGGACATGCGCGGGAGCACAAAGGCCAGGGCGGCGAGCACGGGCTCGATGATTGTACCCTTCATGGCGCCGAGATATTCGGAACGTGAACTTAACAATACTTGAGCGAGCCAGATTGCCGACGACACAAAGATCACTTTGGCGGCGCTTCGCAAAAGAACACCGAGCGCACAGATGAGCGTGAGCCAAAGCGCGCAGTTGAAGGCGTGCACCAGGATCATCTTGGCCAAACGGGCATCAAACAGCGCATACTTCACGCTGGCCACTGCCGCCACCGGAACGAAACTGACAATCAACAGTCCAACATACACGATCACGATCGCCCATACTTTTTCGACGAGCACCTTTTCACGCGAGACCGGACGCGAGAAGTAAAACCATGTCGCGCCGGGCTTGAGCATGGCGGGAGTCAGGCCGACAGCCAACAGGCAGATCACTGCGATCATGACAGACGCATACGTTGACAGAAAGTGGAGAGCGATTTCATCGGCAGATGCATGGGCAACGCCATCGGGGCTTGCGGCAAAGCTCATCCTGACCGATTGCCAGTCGCCGGTGACAACAATCCAGACACCGACGGCCATCATCAGGACGCCCGCCAACCCTCCTTTGCGATCGATCAGCCGACCAAATGTCTCGCGGGTGATCCCTCTCATCGCACCACCTCTTCATCGGCCGACCGGGTGGTCACGACCGTTGATTCAGGCGTTACTTCCCGCTTGCCGACGGTGTGTATCCGGATTCCGCTTATCCGAAGATGATCGATGATATCATTGACCGATTCCTCGTGATCTATGTCGACAATCAGGCGTTTGCGCGTTATCGAAACCACCTGGCCAAGTTCGACAGGGAGTTCGACGAGCTTTTCGCCGATATCGGCAGTGATTTCGACCAGCGTGCGCGAGGCGATCAGGTCGGCTATCGGCAACTCGCCGGTGATCCGTCCGCGTTCAAGAAAAAGCACTCGCTCGACGGTTTTGGACAGCAGTCGAACATGGTGCGCCAAATGTAAAATGGTCGCGCCGCGTTCTTGCGCCGCAATGAGCGCCCTTTCGAACGGCTGTCGGGTGTGCATGTCGTACCGTTCCGACGGTTCGTCGATGATGACCAAATCGGGGTTGGGCAGCAACGCGGCTGCCAGGGCCAGACGTCGTGTCATTTCCCGCGAGAACTTGGAAACCGGGGTTTCTTCCCATTTGCCAAGATCGAGTTCCTCAAGCCGCAGCATCGCCGCTTCGCTAAGGTCGCCGTCCAGACCGCTTAACCTGCCGGCGAAAATGAGTGTCTGGAGCGCCGACATATCGCCCGGTAGTTCTGGGTGTTCGGGAACATATCCCACGCCGATTCGCGCCTTGGGGTCGAAAACCGGACGGTCGTGAATTTGGGCCTCCCCTGACGAGGGCCACGCCAACCCGGCTAAGATGCGGTATAATGTGGACTTACCCGATCCGGCTTGACCGAGTATCCCGGTCGATTCTCCCTGCTTTTGGGAAAACGAGACCGATTCCAGCGCCATGATATTGCGGCTTCTGGCCTGAAAGATCTTTCCCAGAGCGTTGACTTCTATCAGTGGCATATCAGCGGCAGCTCGTGTAAATAACCTGTAAAAGATTGGCCTTGACCGATTTGAGAAACGTCATAAATTATGCAGTTACTGGAACTTCCCCGGGTCGGGCGACTATAATTTCTGACCCGTGTATCAGTATTATCGGCCGAAAACCGATAGAGTTTTGGAAGAAAATTACGAAAGCGCCCCTCTGTAGAGGGGAAGGTATATGAGGTTTATGAAGGTACTGCGTATCGCGTTCGTCAGTCTGCTCTCGGCGACGCTTGCCGCCATTGCGATGGTACAGGCCGCTCCGAGACTGGTGATGCCGGAGACTACCTTCAACTTCGGGTATGTGCCGCAGAATGCGAAAATTTCGCATGAGTTTTGGCTCTACTCCAAAGGTGAAGATTCTCTCCATATCCTGAAAGTTGTCCCTGGTTGAGGATGCACCCAGGCGCCGCTCGATAAGACGGCCGTCGCTGTCGGTGACAGCACTCGACTTGAGATTATTTTCGATACTAAGAACTACACGAACAAGATTTCCAAGCGCCCGAGGATCGAGACCAATGAAGGTCCGCCCGAAAAGTATGTGCAGATCGACTGTGAGGTGATGAGACGTCCGGACTCGACGTATCCGATTATCATTAAGCCCTACAAGCTTGATATATCGCAGTTCGGAGAAAAGACCCGTGATCAGATGAAGTTTACGATCACCAATGTGTCGGATGCGGCGTTTGACCTCTCGGTAGCGGCGGCGCCGTCGCAGTTGATGACCGTGACTCTCCCCAAGAGCGTTCCGGCCGGAAAATCGGCTGAGGGAAGCATAAAGCTCCTCCCCGGCGCGCTTAAAAAGGAGTTCGAGAAATCGATCACGATTCAGTTGAGCGACGGGAAAAGTTCACGATTTACAATTCCGGTCAAGCGGGCCTTGCGCTTGCCGGGTGATACAACTCAGGCGGCCTCTCAACCGACTCCGGTGACAGGACATTAGCCGCTGGTTTCACGAAGACTTCAAGGCCGCCGCAAGGCGGCCTTTTTATTTGAACGAAACGAAAGGACCGAAAACAACATGAAGCAGGGAACAATGCGTTATGCGGCGATTGTCGCAGGAGTACTCGCCGCTGTGTCGGGCGCTTTGGCCGCGCCGCGGCTGGTTATCCCCGAAACCAACTTCAATTTCGGCTATGTGCCGCAGAATGCCAAAGTCAGCCACGTGTTCTGGCTGCAATCAAGGGGCGAGGACACGCTTCAGATTCTGAAAGTTATTCCCGGGTGCGGATGCACCCAGGCGCCGCTGGAGCGCACGACACTTGCCCCCAACGATTCCACCCGGCTCGAAGTGATCTTCGATACCAAACATTACACCGGAAATGTGTCGAAGCGGCCGCGGGTCGAATCGAACGAAGGTCCGCCTGAAAAGTATGTCGAATTCAGCTGCAATGTCATGGCGCGCCCCGACTCGACCTATCCCGTGATTATCAAGCCCTACAAACTCGATATCTCGCAGTTCGGCGAAAAAGTGCGCGACAAGATGAAGTTCACGATTGCCAATGTCTCGGACAAGCCGCTCACGCCCAAACTCGTGTCGTCGCCGGACATTTTCGAAGTTGAACTGCCGCACACCATCGCGGCCGGTGCGACCGGTGAGGGAAGTGTTACCCTTTCGTCGAAAGCCCTCAAGACCGAGTTTGAAAAATCGGTGACCATCCAGTTAGACGATGAGGCCACCAGCCGCTTTACCATTCCGGTGAAACGGGCTCTCCGCCTCCCAGGCGACACCACGGCAACCGCTCCCCTCTCGGCCGGCACAAAGTAAGCGCGACGGCATCGATTGCATGAGCATGAAAAAGCCGCCTGCCGAGGCGGCTTTTTTCTGATTCGTCAATGGCGCGCGGTTCACACCGGCGTTATCGGTAGAGGTATAAAAGATCCTTGAAATAGCTCTCCCAGCTCGGGTCGTACCGTTCGCCCGGCGCGTTGGAGTGCACCATGCGAAAATCAGAAGTGTTGCGGGTGTCTACAAATATGAAGTAATACCCGCGCTTCGATCGATAGTGCCAGATCTGATACGGCATCTGCTGCGACGGCAGGAACTGGTCAGTGCGTTCCTCCCAGGGGCCGTACGTCATGTAGATGCGGCCCTGATCGGTCTTCCAGCCATTGCTCTTCGTTTCATTCGTGGAGAAATTCTCGTTGGCGAACCGGAATCGCTTGACGATTTCACTTTGCGATATGTAATCGGCGGCGCTCCGCTGGGCGTCGTGTTCCTGCCAATACTGTCGGATGAAATTTCGCTGTCCTTCCTCGGGCAGTGAATTCAGGATCGACATTTCGTTGGCATTCATCAGATACTTCATGGCGGAAATCTGATCGCCAATCGACATAGAATCAAACGCGGTGCGCGGCGCGAAAATATCCGCGGTGGATGCGATATGCCAGAAAGTAACGAACGACGTGTCGAGTTGGCGGGAATCTTCATCCCCCACAATCACCCGGAGCTGATACCCGCCCCGCGGGAGTCCGTCGAGATTGAATTGTTCCGAGATGACGGCGGTCGAACCGGGTTTGGCACGATATACATATCCGAAATCACGCACCGAGTAACCGAGCTGATCGAGCATCGTATAAGCGATTCGGTATTTACCGGCGGCGGCCGAATCATAGCGAAACCCGTAAATTTCGCCGTATAGCCACATCAGCGTGTCGGAAAGACTGTATACGCCGAGCGGATTCGGAACCACGAGCAGACCGTTGTCGACCAGTCGCGACAGCTGGTCGTCGACAGAATCGCCAACCGCCTTGATTTGATAGGCGGTGCTTATGGCGGCGATCGTCAGGCGTCCGTCCCACGGTTGAATGCTTAACACGCCGTAATCCAGATGTTCTTCGGTTTTCGAGGCCAGATCGATCACGGTCAGATTGGCTCCGTACACCCCCGGATTGAGGGCCGTTACGAAGCGATCGAACACTTTAAAGCCGGTCGCATTTGCTTCCGTTCCCGTCTTTACGGCGATGACTCGTGAGTTTGATAACGCCGATACCTGCTTGCCGGCGGTGTCTACGATTTTGAGTTCAATGTAAACTCCGGCCGCAAATGCCTTAGTGGCGGAATCTTCGAGAAACTTCAGATCATCGCGGTTTATCGAGAGAGGGAACGACACGATACAAAGCGAATCTTCGTCGGCTGAATACGAATAAACAGGTCGGCTCTGTACATGAATCTTTCCGGAAGCGGTCGATGCCGATGCGATACACATGGCCAGCGCCAGGCCAGCCACGGCGACAGACGTAAGTAATTTTCGCATAGTATGATCAGAAGTCGGGACGTTGATTGAGGCCGTCATAGGGGTATTGCAGGCGGTAGTCGCCGTCGTCGTTTTTGTCGACGAAGAGGAATCGGCGGTAGCGTCCTTCGCGGTAATAGTGCCAGATTTGATACGGGACAACGTCGGGGGAATACGGTTCATCGTCGATCTGGTCGGGCTCGCCGTGAATGATATAGATTCTCCCCCGGTCGGATTTCCACCCCTCGCGACGCATCGATGAGAACTGACGGTCGGCGACATTGACGCGGTAGTAAAAGGCGCGCTTCGTCTCGTTTTCCGGCGTGCCGATACTCGGATCGCGTTGATTCCAGAATTCGGCAAAGGCGGCCTGGCGCTCTTCAATCGTTTTTGCCTTTTTCAGCTTGGAATTTTCGCCGGGGGTTCCAATATATGAAAGCTGGCTGACCGCGGATTTCCAGTCGAGTTTGAGAAGCCCTTCTTCGGTCCACATGATGGAAAACGACTCGTCCTTGCGATCGAGTTCTTTCATCCGCCGTCCGTGAAGCGTCATCTCAACTTCGTAGTCGCCGGGCGGGAACGCGCTGACGTCGATAGAAAGCATTTTGCGAATCGGCTCCAGTCCGATATTCACCTGCGCCGTGTCACGAAAGACGATTCCGCGCGAACGCTGGCGGATGACGGTCTGCACCACGACCGGCTGTTCGGGCGTCGTGCCCGAGTACAGTTCATAAAGCAGGCGCAGTACCGAATCAACTTCTCCCCCGAATTCCCGACTGACTGAGGGGATCACGGTCATATCCCCCTTCATGAAGATATTCCCGGAATCAGCCGAGTCCGTGACGGCCGCAGTCGTATGAATAAACTCGACTCCCGACATCATCGGAATAGACGTCTTGTAGCTTGGCAGAGTTACTTTGACGTCCCGTTTGATCTGCGCGCCGTTGCCCTTATCAGAGAGCACGAACCGGATCGTGTACTTCCCCGGCGGTAAATCGAGATTGAATTGGCTGGTGCGATAGTCGTAGCGCGAACGAGTCTGCGCTTGCGACGCAACCCGAACTTGTCGGGTTCGATCGAACGATTCTATCTGGTTGCCGTCTTTGTCCAGCACCTCGGCGGCAATGTCGTAGTTGGCGACATATTCCTGGCCGTCGACAGTATACTGCAGGCCAAAGTTGTACACCTGATAGTAGGCCTCAAGGCGGGTCTTGTCGGGGTCATCTGCCCGGAATGAGGCCCAGTCGACGCGAAGCACCGGTTCAAACTTTTCGGGCTGGCCGCCGAACCCCGGAGCCTGGCAAACGCCGGCGACAGGGATCAGCAAAGTGACCAAAGTGAGAAATATCAGAAAAAAGTGTCTCATATGCGATTCAACCGGCCCGCCCGGGCCAAGTTCCAATCTATGAGACGTGCCAGTTGCTCGGCAATCAAAAAAAAGGTTGAAAAATACGCCTATTCGTAGCGCAAAGACTCAATCGGGTCGAGTTTCGCGGCCTTGAATGCGGGATATATTCCCGAAATAAGCCCGACCGAGACCGAAACAAAGAAGCCGATCAGAATCCACACGATCGAAATGGTCAACGGAAACCCGAAAAGGGCGTTGGCGCCGGTTCCGAGGGCAATGCCGACGACGATTCCGATCAGGCCGCCGGTGCCCGACAGTGCCATTGCTTCGGTCAGGAATTGCAGAATAATGTTGGAACGTTTGGCGCCGATGGCCTTGCGCACGCCGATTTCACGCGTACGTTCCGTCACCGAGACGAGCATGATGTTGGCGACACCGATGCCGCCGACCATGAGGCCAACTGAGGTTATCACCATCATCGCCAGATAGATGTACTTCGTGACGTTGTTTACAAAGCTCTTGAATTGCTCCTGGGTCGATAGGGCAAAATCATTGTCCTTTCCGAATGGGACTTTTCGATACTGACGCAGCGCGCTGATAATCTCCTCCTGCGCGTGAGGAATAAGTTCGCGGGTGCGGGCTTTTACCTGTAAGAAGAGTTCCTTTTCCCATGGATACAGTTTCTGGAAAGTCGAAAGCGGTATCATGGCCCCGCTGGACGGGCCATCATCGAACATCCCCTTCACCTTTTGAAGCACCCCAACAACGCGGAAGACATTGCCGTTGATTCGAATTTCCTTGTCGACTGCCGGCTCTCCCTCGAACAAGACGTCGGAGAGTTCTTCTTCGATGACGCAGACATTCAGCCGGAACTGTTGCTCGGTTTCGGAGAGGAACCGTCCCTGAAGGATCGTGCGATTGTTGACGCGAATGTAATCGGGCCAGGTGCCCATTACATACGGGCTATTGCCTTTGCGGTTGGCGTATTTGATATCGTTGCCGCCCGAATTGAAATAGTAGTTCTGCGGCGAAACGCCGTCGATGCTGGGGCAATGAGCCAGAATCGCTTCGGCCTCTCCAACCGTGATCGGCTCGCGATTGCGCTGGCTTTCGTCGAGTTCGTCGTGATCCATCATCACATCGTTTTTGGTCACCATGATGACGTTCGACCCCAGCTGGTCGATCTCTTTTTCCATCGCGCCATTGAGTCCGCCAATGATAGAGGCGAGACCTATGACGGATGCGACTCCCACCATGACGCCGAGAATAGTCAGGAATGCCCGCAGCTTATTTGCGAGAATGGCCGAGAGGGCCATCAAGATAGCGTCTTTGACTTCGCTGAAGGTTAGTAACATGCTGGTTTCCTACTCGTACGACAGCGCTTTGATCGGGTCAAGCCGGGCCGCTTTCATGGCCGGGTAAATACCGAAGATGACACCGGTTCCGGTTGATACCGCCAACCCCGCAATAATAGCGGGAATCGACGGAGAAATTTCCATATCCAAAAGTCCCACTAATCCTTTGGCGGCAAAGAATCCGATGATAATACCGATCAGCCCGCCGGACAGCGTCACCATCAACGCTTCAAAGAGAAATTGAAGCATGATGTGCTTCTGCCGCGCTCCGACGGCCTTGCGGATGCCGATTTCGCGGGTTCGCTCGGTCACTGAGACCATCATAATGTTCATGACCACAATGCCGCCGACGACCAATGCGATTGAAGAAATTCCGATCAAGGTCAGGCGGAACATACTGGTCATCGAGTTCAGAATATCCAGAATCTGATCGGCGGTGAGCAAGTCGAAGTCATCTTCTTTGTCATACGGTACGTGGCGGGCCGCGCGAAGTACCATCCGGACCTGATCCTGCGTGTCGCGCATCTGCGCCACGGTGGGTGCCTTGATGACAAAGCTCGTGCCGAAACGGTTGGTGGCGAACTGCCTGTCGAAGACCGAATAGGGAACAACCACGAAATTGTCGCGATTGTTGCCGAAACTTGAGCCCTGCTCCTTAGCCACGCCGATAATCGTGTACTTCTGGTTTCCGACCTTGATTTCGCGACCGATCGGATCAAGCCCTTCGAAAAATTCTTTGCGAATCGACTCACCTATGCAGACGACATTTCGCTTGTAGAAATCGTCTTCCGGCGAATGGAATCGCCCTTGCGCCACTCCCAGATCGATGATCGACGAGATATTGGAGGTCGCGCCCATAATTGTCACATTGCGCAGGGCATTGGTGCCGTACTGGACTCGGGCCTGCGTCATGGCTCGGGTAGCGATCTCTTCGCACAGCGGACACCCTCGCTCGATCAGCGGCATGAGGTCGTCTTTGAGCTGTTTACGTTTTACCTTCTCGCGGAACATTTCGTCAGAGGTCACGATACCCATGCGCGTAACGATAAATGTCGATGGTCCCAGCGCCGACAGCTGTGATTCAATCGATCCCATCATGCCTTCAAGCGCCGAGACAATCGTCATGACCGAAGTCACGCCGATCAGCACGCCGAGCAGGGTCAGACCGGAACGAAGCTTGTTGGCCCGAAGGGCGTCGAAGGCAAGACGAAGCAGACCACCGATGATCATATGAAATCCTACGCGGCGCCTCGGCCGGTGCGCACATCGGATGCGATTTTGCCGTCGAAAATTGAAAGTACCCGATGCGCGCGATTGGCGACATTGGGGTCGTGAGTGACGATTATCACCGTATTGCCGTCGCGATGAAGCTGCTCGATAAGTCGCAGAATTTCTTCGGACGTCTTACTGTCCAGATTTCCGGTCGGTTCATCCGCCAGTAGAAGCGACGGATTGTTGACCAGAGCGCGGGCGATTGCCACGCGCTGGCGCTGACCGCCGGACAGTTCGTTGGGTTTATGATTCATCCGCTCCTGCAAATCGACTTTAGTCATCGCGACTTTTGCTTTTTCGATTCGCTCATCTGAGGGCGTCCCGTTGTAAATCAGCGGAAGTTCGACGTTATGCAGCGAGGTAGCCCGGGGAAGCAGATTGAATGTCTGAAAGACAAAGCCGATTTCGCGATTGCGAATAGCAGCCAGCTCGTCGTCGTTCATCTGACTGACGCGCTTGCTATTCAGGTAGTACTCGCCCGAAGTCGGCGTATCCAGACAGCCGATCAGATTCATTAGGGTTGATTTGCCCGATCCGGAGGGTCCGATGATCGCGACAAACTCGCCCTTCTCGATTTGCAGAGTTACTCCGCGCAGGGCATTGACCTGCTCGGCGCCCATCTGGTAGGTCTTCCAAAGATCCTTGGTCTCGATGAGAGGCATGCTTACGACTTCCTCTCCCCCGGTTTGAACGTCTGCTCTTTTGTCACCTGCACCTGATCACCGTCGTTCACAGTGCGAAGAATCCGGTACGGCCCCGATACAACTGAGTCGCCGGTGCTGATCCCGGAGAGTATTTCGATATTTTGCGCGTCGGCGATACCGGTTTGCACTTGCTTGAAGACCAGTTTGCCGCCGGAGACCACAAAGACTCCCTTGATGTCATCGCGCTTTTTGTTCGGATCGGCCTCGGCCGGTTTGGTCTCAGCTGAAGCGGCCTGCACACCTCCCGACGATTCAGCTTCGGGTTTGTTCTTGGCTGCCTGTAGCGAATCCATGTCCATTTGGCGCATCACAATTGAGCTGAAGGGCACCGAGAGGGCTTCTTTTTTTTCGTTGGTAGTGATGTCAACCGTCGCTGACATCCCCGGTCGAATTCGCCCTTCGGCGTCTGCCAAAATCGCTTTCACCTTGAAATTAGTCGACTGATCCTGCGTGCCTGATCCTTTGAGAATCGCAGTGTTGCCGATTTCGACAACTTTGCCTGAAAACGTCGTATCCGGGAAGGCGTCGACTTTGATCTTCGCCGGTTGATCCATATTGATCTTGCCGATTTCGGTTTCGTCGACTTCGACTTCGACCTCGAATACGTCGAGATTCGAAATGGTCATCAATGTCTTTCCCTGAGTGAAGGCAGTCTGCGCGGCGGCGATTTCACCAACCTCGCAATCGACAAGGGTAAGGACACCGGCCATCGGCGCGACAATCTTGGTCTTGCTCAGATTGTCGAGCTGTTTTTCATAGGCCGACTGGAGCTGACTCGACTGGGCTTTGGTGGCCTCGTAGTTGGCCTTGGCGTTCAGGTAGTCATATTTCGAGTTCTTAAGCTGCGTCTCGGAAGTGAGGTTCGAGGCAAACAGTTTTTGCTGCCGCTCGTACTCTTCGGATGCCTGATCGAGCGACGACTTGGCGCCGTCTAAACGGGCGCTGATTTCGTTCAGAGAATACCGACCCTGTTCGGCCTCGGATTTCAACTGCACGGTGTCCAGCACCGCCAGCAGCGCGCCCGAGCGAACCGTATCGCCTTCTTTTACTAGAAGCGCCACAATCTTGCCGTTGATCTGAGCAGTGATGTTGACTTTGGTCTGGGGTTGGATCCGGCCGGAGGCCGAGACCTGCTCGACGATATCCGAAGTCTTAGCCACTGCGGCGTGTACTTCGACTCCGTGCTTGCCGCCCGATTTCAGTTGGAAGATAACCAGCGCGGCCACCACGACCACCACTAGTCCCACAATCACTACCGTTTTCTTTTTCATTTCGCCTGCGCCTTAACTCGTGAGGTTAGAGTTTGCCCATCGAGAGTTCAAGTTTCGAAATCGCCAGGTTCAAGTCAAAATCGGCGCTGATGCGCGACACTTCAGCCCGCTTGAGCGAGACCTGTGCGTCGAGCAGATCGAGAATTGTCGCCGCGCCGAGATTGTACTTCTCCTGTGTAATCTTCAAATCTTCGGTAGCGGCCGATACGTTCTCTTCCGCGACCGACTTTTGTTCTTTTAGCTGATTGATCTGCAAATAGGTGGCGGTCACATCGCTGATCATCCGGTTGCGGGACTCAGCCAGCGCCGCCAGAGCGTTGTTGCGGGCAACTTTAGCCGCTACATACCCCTGCTCGCGATTGAAACCGTCGAAGATGGTCCAAGTCGCTCCGTATCCATACGATTTCACCGTGCTGTTGGCGCCCTGATCCGGCATCACCCGATCCCAGCTGGCATTGACGCGCAGCGTTGGCAGATAGTCGGTCTTGGCGGCCAGGAAGCCGATCTTCGCGCTATTAAGATTCTTCTCGATCGCCAGCACCGAGGGGCGATGAGACAGACCGTATGCGATCGCTGAGTCGAGTGTGCCTTCGAACGTGCGAATCGTGTATTTCGATGAAAATTCCCAATCACCGTGAGGGTCCACACCGATCGTATAGGCCAGTTCCGATTTCGCGTTGGTGACGCTATTCTGCGCGCGCAGCAGCTCGAGGCGGTCATTTCCGGATTGTACTTTCTGTTTGAGTACATCCGATTTTGAGGCCGAGCCGAGATCGAACTTCGATTGGATGAGTTTGAGCTGTTCTTCGGAGCGCTTGACCGCTTCTTCGAGAACGGAGACATTTTGCATATCCGCCAGGTATCCATAATAGGCGGTTTTGACCGCGTAGATCATATCCTGTTCGGAAGCGATCACATCAAGCTTGGCGGCCGCCAGATCGGAACTCGCCGACGACACTCCCAGAACACTGCGAACAATATTATTCACACGAATCGCAGCGCCAATGTCGCCGCCGCGCGTGGATGTCACATTGCCGTCGACGTCAGTCCGGTCATAGTCGTATGAGGCCGCCACAGTCGGCAGAAACGCGCCGAGCGCGGACCACTTGCCCATCTTCGCCAATTCTTCGGCGCCGCGGGCGCGAATAATCGACTGGCGGTTCTTAAGCGCAAGATTGATACAGTCGTCAAGGGTCAATTCGGCGGCAAAGGCCGCTACCGAGGCGACAAGTGTCAGTCCGATGACACCGATGAGTAATCTGAATGATCGCATTCCGTCTCCTTAAATATTACAGCACTTCAAAATGCCGCGAACAGCACCTGCAGAATCGATATCATTCCCATGGATAAGACCGCCAACACATATCCTTTGTTGCGCGGAAATCCGTAGAAAATCGATAAGCCGATGCCGACGGCAATAATCTCCCATATCAGGAACAAATTTATTTTCGATAGCAGAACCCAGACAAAACTCTTGGGATCAGGCGGCACGAGCGCGGCGGCGGACAGCGAGATGTACATTGTCCCCTTGTACAGCATCAAGGGAGCCATGAGGAGGCCGCCGAGCAAGTAAATAATCTCGCCATAGCACATGATCGACAGAAGTTGTTTGAATGTCGCTCTTCCCGCCATCACAAAATTGCCGAATAGCAGGGCGAGTGCGGCGGCGAAAAGCGGTCCGAGCGACCACGCCCCGATTCCACCGCCCAAAATCCACGGCTTCATTTTTTCCGGGTCGATGTTTGTCGGAATATTCGGATTGTCGATTGCCCGCTTCTTCAATTCCTCCAATTGGGCGTCGGCGATCAACCCCCAAAGAGAGAAAACAATAACCGAAATCATGATGAGCCCGACCAGATACGGCACCAGGACCTTGGGGTCATCCTTGAGGCGGGTGAAAAATCCGCTTGGATTGTAGAACACTTCGGCGAGTCCGCGGAAACCAAGCGCGGGGTCACGTCGCACCGGCGCGGCGGGCGCACTCTGTGCCGACATTTCCATAGAAACCTCCTCCATGATAGACTTAAACGGGCCGTGGCACACAAAGTTTCAGTGTGCGACCGCTAACTCCGTTGTTTCTCCGCACTTACCCGCAAAACAGGAAATTATTCACTGCCAAGTCGACCGGAATTGTAATGTCGTCCGCGGGACAAGCGGCTTGGACATTCCAACGAGATCAGATCCGGTTGGCGTGCTTATCCTCAAGCGTTTCGATATACTTTTCTGCGGCTACCGCCGCGGTGGTGCCGTCGCCGACGGCATTCGTGACCTGCCTCACCAATTGCGCCCGGACATCGCCGCAGGCGAAAATACCGGGAATACTCGTTTCCATCCGGTCGTTGGTGATGATATACCCGCCGGCATCTTTGGTCAGCCCCTCTCTAACGAGATTCGAATTCGGCGTGAACCCGATGTACACAAAGATGGCGCCGATATCGAGCTTGGAGACTTCGCCGGTCTTGATATTTTTCAGGGTCAAATCAGTCACATTTCGTTCATTTCCGTTGACCGACTCCACCACTGTATCCCAGTGAAAGACAAACTTTGGGTTATCGAATGCCCGCTGCTGGATGATCTTCTGCGCGCGCAGGGAGTCCCGACGGTGAATCAAGTGGACTTTTGTCCCATACTTGGTCAGATATCCGCCTTCTTCGACCGCCGCGTCACCGCCGCCGACCACCGCGATTACTTTCTCCTTGAAAAAAGCGCCGTCGCAAATGGCACAATACGAGACACCCTTTCCGGAGTACTCCGCTTCACCCGGCACACCCAATTTGACAGGCGAACCGCCGGTTGAGATTATCACCGCCTTGCCGCGATAGGTGTTTCCGCCCTCGCAGCGCACCACCCGGTCTTCTCCGTCGCAGTAAATCTCAGCGACTTCCTCCAAAGCGATTTCAAGGCCGAACTTGCGGGCATGCGACTCAAATCGCGAACCCAATTCCGAACCAGTGATATGCTCGAATCCGGGATAGTCTTCCACTTCACCGGTTACGGCTATCTGCCCGCCGGGAGTGAACTTTTCGAGGCAGATTACTTTGCGATTAGCGCGGGCGGCGTACATTCCGGCGCAAAGCCCTCCGGGCCCGCCGCCGACTATCACGATATCATATGTCTTTTCAGTTGCCATTGCTCAAATCCTTTCGACGCATCCAACACCGCGAACCTGTCACAGTTCCGGATCAATTCGCTACCAGTCTATTCCCTTTTGGGCGAGGATTCCCTTCTGGTAGGGATGTTTGATTTCTTTCATTTCAGTCACGAGATCAGCTCGGGCTACCAGCCAGTCGGCCGCGCCGCGTCCGGTTACAACCAGGTTTTGCAGCGGCTGCCGCAGATTCAGAATCGATTCAGCTTCTTCGCGGGTCACCAGCCCCAGATCGAGCGCGACATTCAGCTCGTCGAGAATAACCAACTGATATTGTCCGGACGATACTTTTTCTCTTGCCAGCACGACGCCCTCCTGGGCGGCTTTGCGATGAACCTCGAAATCTTTGGTATCGTCGACGATCCCAACAAACCCCTCGCCGATCACGTGCAGCTCGACATTGGATTCCAGCCGCTTCAGGCCCTTCAATTCGCCGTACTTCCAGCTCCCTTTGACAAACTGAATAATGCAAATCTTCCAATCATAGCCGATGGCCCGAACACACATCCCAAGCGCGGCAGTAGTTTTCCCCTTACCGTCGCCGGTATACACTATCAGCAGTCCAGTCGGCTTGTTGTCCAGTTGCGGGCTCCTCTCCAAAGACAAGTAGTATACCAGTTGGGCCGCTTGCCGAAAAGGGGATTCTTGGTTTAACCGTTTCACAAACGCAAGGTTATGCAGGATACGGGCATCCGACCCTTGTGAAAAAAGTAACTAATTTTTATTGACACTCCTGTCGACCTTGATGATATTACTACTGAATCTGCCCTTTTTGTGGCGGAATAGCCCTTTGTCCGGGCCTTAAGGAGAAAGAAGGGTACAATGCAGTTCACGAAGGCGGAAGAGTACGGCATGTTTGGCGTGCTTTACCTCGCCGAAAAAGATCGATCGGTAGTTACTCCCCTGTCGGAAATCGCGGAGACACAAAACATTCCCGAGAAATTTCTGGCAAAGATTTTTCAGTCGCTATCTAAAGCGGGAATAGTACGTTCCCACCGTGGGGTGCGGGGCGGGTTTACCCTCTCGCGTGACCCCCGGGAGATTACCATCAAGGAAGTGCTCGAAACCATTCAGGGACCATATTTCCTGATGAAGTGCCTGAAGGACAAGGATGCCTGTATCCGGGGACCTGAAGAATTCTGCGCCCTGCGCGAGGTCCTCATGATCGGTCAGCAAAAATTGGTAGGTGTGTTCGAACAGTACACGCTTTCCGATCTGGTGGAGTGGCAGCAGCGAAAGGCCGTAACGAAGTAATCATACCGCACAGACAGTTCGAGGTACCGATTTACATTCCGGGCGTCGTCGCGTATCTTCGTTGACTCTATAGACTGCGGCAAAGGACTGACGAGCATGGGTGTAAAATCGGATCGGTGGATAGTCGAAATGGCGGAACGGCACAATATGATTGCGCCGTTTTCTCCAGACCAGGTTCGCGGCGGCATAAGTTTCGGCGTTTCGTCGTACGGGTACGACATATCCTTGGCCGATGAATTCAAACTCTTGAAGGTCTCCCCCGAACTTGTTATGGATCCCAAGCGGGATAACCATGACCTATTTGAGGATATTAAGGCCGATTCGGTAGTTATTCCCGCCAACTCCTATGCGCTGGCCCGCACCAAAGAGTATTTCAAAATTCCCCGTAACATTATCACGATCTGCTTCGGCAAATCCACCTACGCCCGCTCGGGAGTGCTCGTGAATGTCACGCCCTTCGAGCCGGAATGGGAAGGGTTTGCCACGATTTCACTGGCTAACACCGCCCCGGTGCCGGTGAAGATCTACGCCAATGAAGGAATCGCTCAGCTTTTGTTTCTGGAAGGCCCCGAGGTCTGCCAGATTTCGTATGCCGACAAAAAAGGAAAGTATCAGGGACAGAAGACAATCACGCTGTCCAAAAAGGAATAGTTCGAAATAACGATGGGTACCGCGTGCGGACCCGGGAGAAACGATATGCCAACCGAAACGAAACAGATGACGGAAAACCAGGTGACCACGCCGCGCAAACGGCGGATGGTGACAATCGACGGCAACACCGCCGCCGCGTATGTGGCCCATGCCACCAATGAAGTGATCGCGATCTATCCGATCACGCCGTCGTCGAATATGGGAGAAATCTGCGACGCGAAATCTGCCGCCCACGAAAAGAACATCTGGGGCATCACGCCTATCGTAGTGGAAATGCAGTC
>CAYVWS010000032.1:0-19470 GCA_964455535.1 uncultured Ignavibacteriales bacterium
CGGACCAAATTGCAGGTGATCGGGGTGATCGAGAATATGTCGTACTACGAATCGAACGGAAAACGCGATTACATTTTCGGTCGCGACGGTGGCAAGCGGTTGGCCGAGCGGTTGGGTGTCGATTTTCTGGGTGAAATTCCGCTGCAGAGTTCGATTCGCGAGGGCGCCGATACTGGCCGACCGGTGGCGATCGACGGGACATCCGAACAGATGGATGTGTTTGCGTCGATCGGTCGAAAACTTCTGGCGATGGAGTAGGGGTAACCTTTTGTCGTGTATGCGAGTATTGCTCGCGTGTTGATAAAATCGGATGTGGACAAATCGTCGTGCGTGATGGCGGCGATTTTTTTGTGCGGCTAATTGACAATCACACAAGCGGTTCGGATTTCATCCGGTTTTTTCCACACGCCGACTTGACGCTTTGTTCGCTCGGGAATAACAATGCACATGATTAAGTTAACGAAGCGGCCTGTGGACATCGTGTGGGTATCTCCGCACACGGCAATGCTATCCCGCTCAATTTCAGACGATTGCATGAATCCTCAAATTGGGGATTTTGTGGAAATCTGTGTGGGTAAATTGTGCGCGGCGTGCGGTCTGCAGGCGAACGATACTGTGATTTATTGAGTTAGAAAGAGTAAAGGCTGTGAATAAAATTTTGGTGGGGGAAACCAAAGTGAGTAACGCGATTCCGAACTCGCAGTCATGGATCGACTGCAAGGAGTACATCAAGAAGCGGCTGAAGAAACAGTCGTATGATACCTGGATCGCCGCGACCCGTGGAGAGGCGACCGACAACGGAACATTCAAGATCGCGGTGGCGAATCAGTTCGTCGCCGACTGGATCGAGGGGCACTTTCGCGAATATGTTGAGGAGGCATTTCGGGAAGTGCTGGGGCAACGGTATGAAATTTTGTATGTGATATCGGGGGATGGAGATGCAACCGACCAGACACGGCTGGATTTGGATGCGGTTTCCGGCAATGGGAACGGCGACGGACCGGGCATAACTGCCATTCCAAGTGCGACGCCGGTGAATCACAATCTCAATGCACGATACACATTCGAGACACTGGTAGTGGGCGATTTCAATCAGTTCGCCTGTGCCGCCTCGATGGCGGTGGCCGAGGGGCCGGGGATGACCAAGTACAATCCGCTGTACATCTACGGCGGCACCGGGCTGGGCAAGACACACATTGTGCAGGCGGTCGGGCATAAGATACTCGAGTTCTTCCCGAACAAACGGGTGATGTATGCGACCTCCGAGAAATTTACGTCGGACTTTATCGATGCGATTGCCGACCGGTCGATTTCGGATTTCACCAAGATGTACCGTGATGTGGATGTCCTGATTATCGACGACATTCAGTTTTTTACCGGAAAAGAATCGACGCAGGAGCAATTCTTTCACACGTTCAATGCGCTCTATCATTCCGGTAAGCAGATTATCCTGACCTCGGATCGCCCGCCCAAAGAGATCAAAGGACTTGAAGAACGGTTACTCTCGCGCTTCAGCTGGGGATTGGTGACCGACCTTCAGGCCCCTGACCTGGAGAACCGTACTGCCATTTTGATTAAGAAACTGGCCGCGGAGGGGACGAAACTCCCTGATGATGTGCTGACTTATATCGCCGACCGGGTAACATCGAATATCCGAGAACTGGAAGGCGCACTCATTCGGCTGCTGGCATATGCGTCGCTTAAGAAAGTACCGATCGATCTGGAGATGGCCCAGAAGGTGCTCTCCGACACGTTATCGCCGCAGAAACGGCATATCACGATCGAGATGATTCAGCGGCAGACCAGCGATCAGTTCCGGATTGAGCTTGAGATGATGCGAGCCAAAAAGAAAACCGCCAAGATCGCGCTGGCGCGGCAAGTGGCTATGTATTTGTCGCGGTCGCTGACCGACAATTCGCTCAAAGCGATCGGAAATGCCTTCGGCGGGCGGGATCACTCGACGGTGATACATGCCTGCGATTTGGTGTCGCGTCGCATCGCTGGTGATGTCACTCTGCGCGAAAAGATCGACAAAATTTCCGCGGCGCTGCTGTATTGATAAGGTGTGGGCAGCGCAGTGGATTATCGTGAACAACTTGTGAAGCGGCGGTTACGTGTGGAAAAGGCCTGTTTGAATGTGAATTCTGATCAAGGTGCTTGTGGGAATCTCCTGAGTTTCGTTAAGCGGCGATTCCACAGCACCAGCAATATCTTACGCTCCGCACACGATACACAGTGTAGCGTTACTCACAAATTCACATACCCTATTACTATTACTTCTTATATATATCCAAATGAATAAGAATACTGAGATGTTGATACTGAACCGGGGGAGCAACCCACGATGAAATTCTCGCTTCCGAAATCACGTTTAGCCGGCGGCCTGCAGTCGATTCTGCAAGTGGTGCCGACCAAGTCCACACTACCGATTCTCACGAATATCCTCATCGAGGCGCTTGAGAATAAACTGAAGATCTCCGCCACCGATCTGGATATATCGATCACAGTGACAGTCGAGTGTGCCGTCACCAAGAAGGGCTCGGCAGTATTGCCAGCCCGAATCCTCTTTGAGATTATCAAGGAACTTCCGGAATCAGAAATTACCGTAGAGGCCTTAAACTCGCGGGTGGAAATAAAGATTCCCAACGGATCGTACAAGATCGCGGCGATATCAGCTGAGGATTTCCCGAAACTTCCGGCGGTGAATACAAAAAAAGAAATCCCGGTGCCGGCGAAGGAACTGGTGCAGATGATCCGCAAGACGACCTTTGCCTGCTCGGTGGATGAAACACGGCCGGCGCTGAATGGCGTGCTGTGGGCGACCAAGGGCGACCGGATGCAGATGGTGGCCACCGACGGTCACCGCCTGGCGCGGATATCGACTGACAACAACAAGCTCAAAGGCATGAGCGCCGATGTGATCATTCCGCCGAAAGTACTAAACCTGATTCCAAAATTCGCCGAGAGCGGTGTGGCGGAAGTGGGGATTATTTTCGGCGAGAGTAATATCATTTTCACGATCGGCGAAACGGTATTGACCTCACGACTGATCGAAGGACCGTACCCGAATTTCGAACAGGTGATTCCGACCGGTAACGACAAGAAATTGCAGATCAACAAAGAGGACTTGGCCGGGGCGGTGCGGCGTGTTTCGATTCTTTCGAATGCGCTGACACACCAGGTGAAGTTCTCGCTCAAGAAAGGGTCACTCTCGCTTTCGACCAGCAACGCTGATGTAGGTGGTGAAGGGCGCGAGACGCTGGACTGTGACTACAATGGCGAAGCGATGGAGATCGGCTATAACGCGACGTACATTGTGGAAATTTTAGGGAAGCTCGACGGCAGCGATGCGCTGTTTGAACTATCGAGCGCGGTGGCGGCTGGGATTGTCTATTCGCCGGCGGTGTCTAAAGAAGATTATCTGTGCTTAGTGATGCCGCTGCGACTGGCGGATTAGCGACATGAACAATCGGCCCGACGAGAGTGTTGGCCGCTAACAGAATCTTTACCCACCGCAAGCGGTGGGCACACAGTTGAATTATGGCCCGCCGCTCTGCGGCGGGTTTTTCAATGGCAGGGGTTGGGGCGTCTAACAGGAATCTCACACCCAAGCGCGAACTTCTGACCGTTTCGAATGTTTACTCCAAAAACGAATACGACAACTAACCGGGAGAATTCAATGGCGACAACAATCGGGATACTCGGATCAGGCGAGGTGGGCGTGAGTTTGGCGAAGGGATTTGCCAAACACGGCTATGATGTGATGATTGGAACGAACACCCAGTCCAAACGCGCCGGACTTCAGGAAAAAGTCGGCAGCAAAGTGAAAGTGGGGACATTCGCCGACACGGCGGCGCATGGAACTATGATCGTGCTGGCAGTGAAGGCCGCTGCCGCCGAAGCGGCGCTGGGATCGGCCGGGGTTTCCAATCTGCAGGGGAAAGTGGTCATGGACGCCACCAACCCGATCGCCGATGTGCCGCCGGTGAACGGAGTGATTAGCTATTTTTCTAATATCAATGAGTCGCTCATGGAGCGGCTGCAGAAGAGCTTTCCCAAAGTCCGATTTGTGAAAGCGTTCAGTTGTATCGGGAATGCCTTCATGGTCGATCCCGACTTCGGGTCGCACAAGCCGACAATGTTCATCTGCGGCAATGATGACAAAGCAAAAGCGGATGTTACAGCGATTATGGTGGCGTTCGGATGGGAAGTTGAAGATATGGGAAAAGTCGAGGGGGCCAGAGCAATTGAGCCGCTGGCGATGCTTTGGTGTATCCCCGGATTTCTGCGCAACGACTGGAGCCATGCCTTTAAGCTGCTTAAGAAATAGCGGCATTGTAGCACCCTGTTGAATGATAGCCCGTCGCGGTGCGGCGGGTTTTCGTTTGATCGGACGAAATTAGGAGACCCAACTTAGATGGTGGGTTATCAGGGCCGACGATCCCTCAGCTGCCTGCCGTTAGCTGCGGGTTTTCGGCGTATATGCTATCGAGGCCGGCCTTGGGGTAGCCGTTGGCGAGGGCACGCTGATATTGCAGGTCGGCGTCGTGCCAGCGCTTTTGCATCAGGTAATAGTCGCCGTAAGTTTTCAGGTAATCGCCGGGGGCATCGGGGCGGGACACTAGTTTCAGGAAGTAGGCGCGGTGTTGCTCGTGCTTTTCGGTCTTCTGATACAGTTTGACCAACCCGATCAGCGGCAGCACCGAAGACGAGTCAAGCTCCCGCGCTTTGTACCAGTTCCGCTCGGCTGAAATGAAATCACTTTGATAAAACTGGGCGAAGGCCAGATTGGAAAAATTGGTTGCGTTGATCGGATTGATCGAGACGGCAATTTCCAGCACAGTTTGGGCGCTGTCGAAGGCATCTTTGCGCAGATAGACCACGCCCAGATTTCCCCACGCCACCCAGCTCGACGGGTTTTTGGCGACGGCCATGCGAACGGCCTCGTCCCAGATGGTTGAATCTTTCTGCGGAACTGCTGCCGAGTGTACCAGCTGCAATGCAAGGTGGGCCAGTTCGTCCGATGACGGAGGGGTTTTTGCGATTGTCGACCTATTACCGTGCGGCGCCGCAGAGGGCCTGTTGAGAAATTCGGTCATTCCGGCGACATATTCTTTAGGGGCATCGGAGCGGGCCGAAATACGCTTGATGTTCAATGCGAGATGTGCGGTATCGTCCATTTGACGGTAGACAGAAGCCAGAAGAATGAGCGGGGTAATCGATGACGAGTCGAGGTTGTAGGATTGCGTCGCACACTTGGCGGCCTTGTTCAATTCACGGAGCTTCCAGTAGCCAAGACCAAGATTGAGATAGATCCAGGAAGAATAGGGGTTTAATGCCACCGCGCGTTCGAGGCACGTAACGGCGGAATCATATTGGCCCTGCCAATATTTTACAGTTCCCTTGTTCGCCCAGGCATTCCAGTTTTCGACATCGCGATTGATGCATCGATCCAACACCGTAAGCAAAGCCAGGGTATCAAGCGGCAATTTTCCCGACTGATAAGACCCGATAATAGCTTCTTCGGGACTGATCGAACTCCAGACCGAATCGACCTGCTCCGCCCGACCCTCCTCGCCGTGCGACCGCAACCACTTGGTGAGGACATAGAACGTCGGGCCGGCTTTGGCGGGATCGAGGCGGGCAGAATTATCGATATATGTGGTAAGTATCGAGGGCGAGACAATCGCGGCGACGCGAGGTCCGAAGACCAATAAGTTGGCCACAACCAAAAGCGCAGAGCTTCGAATCAGAGATCGGCTGCCAAGAGTGTCGCTCATAGTGAGAAAGCTGAAAACAGCCAAAGCAATTCCGGCAAAGGCGAACAAGTCCCAGTCACGCGGCATACCGAGTTTGGGGTCGAAAATGAAAGCGGCGCCGAAAGTTCCCGCTACGACAAGGAGCAGAGCCATGTTGATAGGTGACCATCGCCAACTCCCGCGCAACTGCGAACGGTAGAGCATCAGGAATACAAATGCGGCGGGAAAGATAATCAGGATCAGGTTGGCATAGTCGATCAGATGCCGCGAAGAAAACATCGTGTAACCGTCGACGGTGAACCGATCGACAACAAACGGCAGGACGGCGATGCGTAGATACAAAATGTTGAAATAGAAATAGAGAAAGGCTGCCACGACTACGGCGACAAATCCGGCAATCAATATCGAAAGGGCCAACCGCCGGCGGGAGATCACCCATCGCTCAATCGGGGAATCGTGGGCAAGGAGATACAAGGTGGCGGGAATCAATACGACGCCAAAAATGTGAAAGAAGATCGGAGCAGCTTGGGCGGCGATGATCCACCAACGGGACAACTTCTGGCCTGCGATAAGGACAGCCGCTCCGATGTACGCCAGAGTAGCGACCAGAAAGAAGGCGTAGTTTTCGACATAGCCGCAAAACATGAGCATGTATCCGCCGGAAGAAAGAACCAGCAGAAACATGACCCGGTCGAGGCGCTTTGTAAAATAACGATTGGCAAAAAGCAGCGCGGCGACTAAGAAGCACAGCCCGGCGGCAATCGATACGATTTGGTAGGCCAGAAGCGCGACATCTTCGCCGCCTGCGCCCATGAGTTTGTAGATGCCGAATTGAATGATCGTGCCGCCGAACTCGCGCGGTTTGATCAGGTGGTTCTCGTTCGACATCAAACTCAGCAGTGTATATCCGTCCCCCAGAAAGTGAGTGCGGGCGCGAAAGAAGTAGAAGAGGGCGAGCATGGCAGTGACAACCCCTCCCGCCAGCACGCGGTAGGCGGCGGGGGAGATGTCGACATCGTTCCGGGTGATGCGATGCGAGAATAGGTCGATCACCGTGGGGGCGGAGACTCCGACAGCCAGGAGAAAGAGCTTGGTCCAGATGGGAAAGTAGGCCCACCAGGTGATTCCCCAGATTCGGTATTCGGGATAGAATGAAGCGACGAAAAGCCCGGCCACCGTCGCATAGTAGGCGACGAGGACAGCGGTGGGGAATTTGTCGCCCCGAGGGTTCATCTGAAGAAGATAGGGGAGACAAGCACGATTGGAAAGACCCACCCTTCGGGTGGGGTACGGAGTAAGGGTCGAGATTGGGGGTGAACGGGCAGACGAGGGCGTCTGCCGCGCACCGAACAAGTCTGAGGGATTGCTTCGTCGCGTCGAAGACGCCGCACCTCGCAACGACAGAGCTACGGATTTTTTCGACCGGACCTTGGCGCCTGGTTCTCGTTATCGACTCTTGTCCCACTGCAAGCGTTTGGGCACCGGGCGAAATTCAAGCGTGAAACTTTGCGGGCATTTTCGTACTTTCCGGCATGCTGGTGCATGCGATAGAAGCCAACGCGTTTAGAAACTTTGCGCAGATCAAAGCAGAGTTCGCTCCGGGAGTGAATGTCTTTTTCGGGGCGAATGGATCGGGGAAAACCAATCTGCTCGAAGCGATCTATTGTCTTTGCCTTGGTCGGTCACAGCGCGGATTGGCCGATAGTGTGCTTCTGCGCGACGGGTGTGATGTCTATCGTGTGGCAGGAAGTGTCGAAGCCGACGGAAGAAGCGCGCAAGTGGCGGTCGCCTATCAGCGCGGCGGGAAGCGGAAAGTCACGATCGACGAAGTCCCGGTGCGGCCGGTGGAGCTGTTCGAACGATTCTGCGCGGTGGCGGCCGGACCGGAGGACAGCGCGATTCTATCGGGGGCGCCGTCGCAGCGGCGGTTGTTTCTTGATCTGCACTTGTCACAGCATTCGCAGACATATTTGAAGGAATTGGTGGCCTATCAGCGGGCACTGTCGCAGAAAAACGCCGCGCTGAAAGCTCGAATGGACGCGACACTTTTTGACGAGCAGTTGCTTGAATATGGCTCGGCTATTACGGTGCGGCGCGCGGCATTTGTAAAGCAGCTAATGATAGAATCGGCGCCGTTCTATCGGGATATTTCCGACGGCGAGCCGTTCGATTTGCTATATGCGCCGGAAATAGAAATTGATCCGGAGTGTGACGATCTCTCGGTCGCCCGCGGCGCATTTGCCGAACAATTGGAGCGCAACCGCGAGCGGGAGCTGGCCCAAAAAACAGCGGTGGTCGGGCCGCACCGTGACGATGTTTCGATTTTCATCGGCGGGTATCCGGCGCGGACCCACGGTTCGCAGGGGCAGTGGCGAACGGCTGCGGTGTCGCTTAAGCTGGCTATCTACCAGATGCTGCGCGAAAAACGCCGGATGGCGCCACTACTCTTATTAGATGAGATATTTGCGGAACTTGATGCACGTCGCACAGCCGCACTTATTAGCGGCTTTGGCACGGTTGAACAGTTATTTTTGACAACGGCCCAAGAACCGCCCGAGCCGTTGCGCGCGAATGCGAAACGGTTTCAGATCGAACACGGAGCAATTATTTCGGCGAACTGAACTATGGCAGGATTAGTCATCAAAGAAATCAGCAAAAGCTTCGGCACCACCAAAGTGCTGGATAATGTGTCGCTGGAGCTGGCGGAAGGCGAACTGCTGGTGCTGCTGGGTTCATCGGGGTGCGGGAAATCGACCCTGCTTCGCATAATCGCGGGACTCGAAGAGGCCGACTCCGGCGAGGTCTGGATCGGCGGAAAGCGCGTCGATCAGTTGCGGCCGAAGGACAGAAATGTGGCGCTGGTCTTTCAGAACTATTCGCTTTATCCGCACATGAGCGTGGAAAAGAATCTCGGCTTCCCTCTAAAAGTTGCAGGCACGCCCAAGCAGGAAATCGCCGAACGGGTGAAAGAAATCGCCGGCATGATCGGGCTTGGTGATCGGCTCAATGATCGTCCCGCGCAGTTATCCGGTGGGCAGCGTCAGCGGGTGGCGCTCGGGCGGGCGATTATCCGCAAACCGTCGATGTTTCTTCTGGATGAACCGCTTTCGAATCTCGATGCCGATCTGCGGGCGCGAATGCGCCAGGAGATAGTTCGTTTGCAGCGCGAAGTCGGGGTGGCGATGGTGCATGTCACGCACGACCAGACCGAGGCGCTCACGATGGCCGATCGGGTGGCGATGATTCACAAAGGTCGCGTGGAGCAGATCGGGACGCCGAAGGAATTATACGAATCGCCGGCGACCGTGCATGTCGCACGGTTTGTCGGTCAGCCGAAGATCAATCTGGTTGAATCGATCATCGAGAACGGCCGTCTGTTGCCGCTGGGAATTGCCGTCAACGATCTTACGGCGGATCTAACAGATCGGGTGCGTGCGCTTGGCAAAGTGCGGCTGGGGATCAGGCCCGAAGCGATTGAGATTTCACCGCAGGGAATTTTGTCAGGCGAGGTGACGGCGTGCGAGTACATGGGCGATCATTATGTGATTGAACTCAAATACCGCGATATTTCGTTGACCGTCGCGACAGTGGCCTCGCCTGAGACCGCAGTGGGAAAGACGGTGCGCTTTTCGGTGAGCGGGAAGCGGGTGCTGGTGTTTGAGGATGGGACAGGCAGACGCTTGGGGATCGAAGCCGCCGGCTGACAAATAGAAAACCCACCCTTGCGGGTGGGTTCTGCGGATGGGTGGAAGGGGAGAGTGCGAATCTCACCGGTATTGTCCGCCTCACAAACAATACTGCACTACGTCGGGTCAGATCAGTGCCACATCACAACCATCCATCGCGCTGTCTGATATTCCAGAACATCTACATCGTTCATCATTGACAGGCCGCAGTCGCTACAAAGCTGATATAGAGATAATCGATCAGGGTGGTCAGGTCGGAGATATCGATCCCCGGCTGACCGTCGCAGTTGGCTTCCTGCGGGCAACACAACGGCACGAACGAGATATACAGGTGGTCTATCAATGTGGACAGATCGGAAATATCCACTCCCTGTGAACCGTCGCAATCCACATTTCCGGTCACGCCGATACAGCAGGTTTCGCACAGATCACCGATTCCGTCGTGATCGGCATCGGCCTGATTGGCATTAGCCACCGAAATGCAATTGTCGCAGGCATCTCCGACGCCATCACCGTCGGCATCTTCCTGCGATGCGTTGGCCAGCGCCGGGCAATTGTCAACATTGCCACAGACACCGTCGCTGTCGGCATCGTTATCGGCATCAAGCGCGCAGATATCGCAGGCATCGCCGAATTGATCGTTGTCGGCGTTGGCTTGATCGGCGTTGGCGACGGCAGGACAATTATCGAGATTGCCGCACACCCCGTCGGCGTCAACGTCATTGAGCGGATCGAGCGGGCACGGGTCGAGGTCGGCGCAGAGACCGTCACCATCGGCGTCGTTATTCGGATCATTCGGGCAGGCATCACAGACATCGCCGATTCCATCGTTGTCGGCGTCGGCCTGATCGGCGTTGCTGATAAATTCGCAATTATCCAGGCAGGTGACGCCGTCGCCGTCGGTGTCCGGACATTGTTCGGTGAGGTGCAGGAATTGATTCACCGAGACGTTAGTTGTATCCCAGGTAATTCCTGAAGGCCAGACAATCCTGAGCGTGTCGATGATGGTGGCGTTCTTCAGTCCGAAGTGAACTACCAGCGCATTGTGACCAAGCCAGGTGTCCTGTGTTGAAATTTCGCGCTGCTGCCAGATGAATCCCGATCCGGTATTGGCATACACCCAGACTCTCGCGCCGACGGCACTGCGATTTGATTTGACGCCGGTCAACGAGAGCTTGAGCCATTTCTTTTGTTGGCCGGTCAGATTGAGGTACAGGCCGCGCCGGTTGCCGGTGGGCCCGCCTTTTGTGCCGGTGAAGAACAGATCCAGGTCGCCGTCGTTGTCGTAGTCGCCGGCGGAGGCGCCGGTATTTCCGCCGCGCAAGCCCAGATCGCCGGAACTGCCGTCGTCGACCCGCCAGAAACTTCCGCCGCCCATATTCTGATAATACGAGTTGGGCGAACCGGAATTCGCTACCGCCACATCAAGATCACCATCGTTGTCATAGTCGCCCCAGACGGCCGAGAGTGATTGTTCGGCGTCGAAGACGAGCGGCTGGCCGGTTATGCGGGTATAGCTGCCGTTGTCATTTCGATAGAGTCGATTGGGAGAAAGAGCCGGATTACCGCCGCCCCAATTGGTCACGAAAGCATCCAGGTCACGATCATTGTCGTAGTCGATCCAGGTCCATGACTGACCGTCGTTGGTGTCGGTCGCGATCGGCGAGGTGGTGATGCGGGTGAACCCGGCGACACCGGTCTCGGTGAGCATATTTCGATATAGTTTGTCGGGCGCTCCGACTGCGACAGCCGGGCCGGAGCCGATGAACAGATCCAAATCGCCATCGAGATCATAGTCGGAGAAATTTGCCGACGTGTATGGAGCAAGTCCGGTCACGACGACACCGGTATCGATGCGTGTAAACTCGTAATTGGGCGGGCCTTCATTTCGCAGGAGTCGGTTGGGGACCGGCGTTCCGGCGACAAATCCTTCGGGATGGGCAACCACGATATCAAGGTCGCCGTCGTTGTCGTAATCGGCCCAGGCCGGGCTCCAGCCGCGCGCCTCGAATTGATCGATCTGGGAAATTCTGGTAAACTGCTCGCTGCCGTCATTTCGGTACAGCGAGGAAACATCGCCGGCGAGAAAACAATCCTGATCACCGTCGTTGTCGTAATCGGCCCAACTTGTGCCGTAGTAGACGCCGGAGTCGAGCGCCATCGCGACTGACGAGAGCCGCGTGAATACGCCGCCGCCGTCGTTGCGATACAAATGGCAGCCGTCGAAGTCGGCGATGAACAGGTCGAGCCGGTCATCATTGTTGAAATCGACGAACGCGGTTCCCTCCCAGATACTGCGCGTCGTGTCGAGTACCACGGGATTGCCCGAGGGCGCCAGAATTCGTTCGAATGCCTGGGACCAGGCAGTGCTGACGCCGCATGAAAGCGATATCAGCAGCAGGCCGATCAGCCAAATACGGCGTAGGGTTGTTTCGTTCATGCTCATGTGCATTCTACCTCCTGAAAAAATGAAGTCGATTGATTGCGCCGCGATATGATCCCCGTCCGGACTCCGGCGGGTAGCTTAGGCACGCCGTCTCGCGTGTGTAGTCAATAAACGCGCTGTCAGTAATTTCGCAGGGGGTGATTCAGCCAGTGGCGGCCGGCGGCGGTGAATGGCTGATGACGCGCAGGGAATGATTTGGTCGCTCTTGTCAGGAGGCGGCTGGTTCATAGAGATTCACTCGGAGATCAGACAAATAGTGCATTGTCTGATCAGAGCTGCCGCGTATATTGAATCATGAAGCTGAGCCACAGCGAAACGCTCGCGCTTATTCGTCACCTGATTCCCGGCAAGCGACTTCGATGGATTTTCGGAATCGCACTTTGGATAATCGTAGCGTCGCTTTCGACCGGGTATTGGAGACTGTTTCCGCCGAGCGATCATCCGTATTCGTGGTGGGAGTTGTACCGGGTCAAGGTCGTTCTTTGGCTTTTGTGGGGCGCCTTTACGCCGCTGATACTCGAATTCGCGGCGCGCTATCGTGTCGATTCTTCGCGCACTCTGAGAAATGCGCTCATTTTGTCGGTGGGAAGTATTGTCGGCACGATCGCATATCTGGCGGTTTACACGGTAGTCGTGATTCTGAATCTGGTGCCGGCCGAGCAGAGCGAGACAATTTCTGACGTGGTGCGATTCGTGCTGGCGTCCCACGCTACTTTCTTTTTGCTGGCCTTCTGGGCGATGGTGGGAATCGAGCATGTGCTGGGGTACTATCGCGCCTATCACGGTCAGAAACTGGAAGCGGCCCGGCTCGAGGCCCAACTGGCGGAATCGCAGCTGACTTCGCTTCGACTGCAGCTTCAGCCCCATTTTCTGTTCAATTCGCTGCATGCACTCGGCGCGCTGGTGCGCAAGGGCGAGACTTCGCGGGCAATCGAGATGTTAAACGGCGTGGCCGAACTGCTCCGGGCGTCGTTGTCCGGCGTTTCACGCTCCGAGATCACGCTGCTCGAAGAGCTGGACCTGCTCGAACATTATCTGGTGATCGTGCGTCTGCGGTTCGGCGATCAGCTTTCTATTACGCAGGAAATCGATGATGCCTTGGGCCAGGCCATGGTTCCGGGATTTCTTTTGCAGCCGATTGTCGAAAACGCCGTTCGACACGGGATCGAGCGAAACGGAGGGAGCGGCTCCATTCGAATTTCAGCCGAACGACGCAACGACCGATTGGCGCTTGTCGTGGAAAACAGCGGCGCGAATACCGGAGATGAACTGCCGAAATCGGGTAACGAGGGTATCGGCTTGTCGAATACAGCCGCGCGACTGCAGACGCTCTACGGTCCGCAACAGCATGTGCATCTGGAATCGAAGTCGTCGGGAGGCGCCTGCGTCACGATTGAAATTCCGTTTCACGAACAAGGCCGGTTATCGCGAACAGCGTAAGGTATGCCGCCAATCCGCACTCTTATAGTTGAAGACGAGCCGTTGGCGCGCGAAACGCTTCGGCAAATGCTTGGCGCGTATCCGGACATACTTGTAACGGGTGAAGCCGCCGACGGTGCCGAGGCGGTGCGTATACTCAACGCGGAAAGACCACAACTGGTTTTTCTGGATATTCAGTTACCGAAGCTGACGGGTATCGAAGTCATCAAAAAGGTCGGCGCTGAGAAGATGCCGCTGACAATATTTGTGACCGCCTACGATGACTTCGCGCTGAAGGCCTTCGAGATAAACGCGGTGGATTATCTGCTCAAGCCGTTCTCGGAACGTCGGCTGGGACAGTCGATCGCGCGGGTTCGGGAACGGCTGGGCGAAAAAGACACCTCGCAGTTTGTCCGGCAAATTCGGTCGTTGATACAAATGTACGGATCTGGGCAGGACGGGGAAGAAGACGCCGACGCCCAAGGAGACCGACCGTCACGACTGGCTGTCCGCGACGGCGCCAAGACCCACTATGTCGAGGTGGACAAAATCGAGTGGATAGAGGCCGCCGACTATTACGTAGTTGTGCACTCCGGCGGCAGGAAATACATCCTGAGGGAAAGTCTGAATAAGCTTGAGAAGCGCCTTCCCGAGGCGTATTTTACGCGGGTGCATCGGGGGGCGCTGGTGAATCTGAAAACGGTGCAGAGTCTTGAAGCAGACAATAGAGGAAATTACCGGTTGATGCTGACAAGCGGCGCTCCGATTCCGTTGTCGCGACACCGCAAGGAGGCGGTAGAACGGTTGCTGGAGCGGTTGAAGTAAAATTGTAAAGAACTCGGGAGCGTTGGGAGGATATGGTGGATCAAGTAGTGAACGCCAATGAACGGGCGGTACGGCCTTCGGGGTATCTGGCCTTGCCGCAATCAGGCAAGGGGGATCCGGTGCTGGTGCTTCATGCCTGGTGGGGGCTCAACCAGACGATGCGCGATTTCTGTCGTCGATTGGCCGAGGCCGGTTTTATCGTTTTCGCGCCGGATATGTACGACGGCAAGACCGCGGAGACAATTCCCGAGGCAGAGGCGCTTCGAGATTCGTTCGACCATGAAAAAGCGAAGCCGCTGGTGGCGAATGCCGCGAAATGGATATTCGGTCAATACGGCAAGAAGCGCAAAGGGCTGGCGGTGATTGGATTTTCGCTGGGAGCGTACTTCGCGCTTGATCTGTCGTGCGCCGCACCGGAGACAGTCGATCTTGTGACAGTATTCTACGGCACCGGACCGGCGGACTACAGCAAATCGCAGTCGGCATATCTCGGTCATTTTGCAGAAACAGATCCATTCGAGCCGCAAGCGGAAGTCGACGGGCTTAAAGCGAAACTTGCGCAAGCGGGGCGTCCGGTGAATTTCTATGTGTATCCGTCGACCGGTCACTGGTTTTTCGAGGCCGATCGCGCCGATGCGTACAGCCCGGTGGCGGCCGAAGCGGCCTGGCGACGGACAGTTCAGTTTCTCAAGCGTGTGAAGCCGGAAGCGGTAATAGCCGAGTCGGAAAAGACGACTCCGGCCGGTGAAGAGAACAACGCGACCTAATCTTTGGGTTACAAGGGCAATAGAGACTCCCAATCTGGATGGCGGGTTCAAAGACGAACCCGCCCTACGAAGAGCTAAGAAGTGAATTCTCCAAAGATAGAGGGTTCATAGACGAATCCGCCCTACCAAGAACAAATTCCTTTATCTTGAATCCATTCCCCATTTCCGGTATAGAATCGCTATGCCGTCACCGAGTCTGTTGAATTGGATTGAAATCTCGCGCTCCGCGCTTGCGCAAAACGTCAAGGCGCTTGCCAAACTCGCGCGCGGGCGCACCCTGGCGCCGTCGGTAAAGGCCAACGCCTACGGTCACGGTCTGCCGCAGATTGTCAGCATGATGATTCCGCTCAAACAGGTCGAGTATCTGTCGGTGCATTCGATTGAAGAGGCGATTGTCTGTCGCGAACACGGATGGAAGCGAAAGATTCTGCTGCTGGGGCCGGTAGCGCCATCAGCGATCAGTCTGATTGCCGAGTGTGACATCGAGCCGGTGGTGTGCGACAAGGAAACACTCGCTGCGCTTGGCAAGCTGTCGCAGAAGTCCCGCAAAGAAATCCGCGTGCACATTAAACTCGAGACCGGAACGAACCGTCAGGGGATTACCGAAAAAGATCTGCCGGCATTCGCGAAGATCTTCAAGAAGTATCCGCGCCTGATACCGTATGGGGCGTCGACACACTTTGCCAATATCGAAGACACCACGAGTCACGAGTACGCATTGTATCAACTCGATCAGTTTGTCGCGCTGGTAAGCGCCATGAAGAAATTGGGGATCGGGCCGAAAGTGCGCCACACGGCCTCATCGGCGGCGATGATCCTATTTGAGAAAACGCATTTCGATTTGGTACGTCCGGGAATATCGCTCTATGGCCATTGGCCATCCAAAGAGACGTATGTCAGTTTCAACATGTCCGGCAAGCACAACGATCTTTTTGCACCGACGCTCACCTGGAAGACACGTATCACGCAATTGAAGCGGCTCAAGGCCGGAGAATTTATCGGGTACGGCTGTACCTATCGCACCACCGCGCCGACCAAACTGGCGATTCTGCCGATCGGATATTATGACGGGTATCCGAGGGCGCTTTCGAATCAATCGTACGTGCTGATCAAAGGAAAACGGGCGCCGGTGCGCGGACGAATCTGCATGAATCTGATGATGGTTGATGTCACACACATACCGGGTGTGAAACTTCACGATCCGGTTACGCTGATTGGCCGCGACGGCCGTGAGCGCATCACCGCCGAGCAACTGGGAGCGCAGGCGGGGACAATCAATTACGAGATTTTGGCACGAATATCCGGGTCGACCCCGAGGATGATCGTCACGTAGGCCTCAATAATTTGTTACGTTTCAATCAGATACCGACAAACGACAGGCGATAGAAGACTGTATTAGTTACAAATTTCACTTGACAGAAATTGTGGAATCGGTATTCTTTAGTACTTGTGAAGCTTTTCACATAACTGGTATTCTATTGTCCGAAAGGCAAGATTGAGCTTGAAAAGCACGTTTCCGACTTTGGGCCGCAAGCGGATTTCCGAGTCGACCATACATCGTTTGTCGTTGTATTTCAGGGCGTTATCGCTCTTGGAGAAGGACAACTATGAGACGGTGTCATCTAAAGAATTAGCCCGCCGCGAAAAGCTCACCCCTGCTCAGGTACGGAAGGACCTTTCGTTTTTCGGATCATTCGGCACCCGCGGTTTGGGATACCCGGTCAAAGAACTAAAGGCCCAGATAGCCGGTATTTTGGGGATCGACCGCACCTGGCGGGTGGCGCTGATCGGTATCGGTAATATCGGCTCGGCGCTGGTCAGCTACAAAGAGTTCAGCCGACAGGGATTTCAGATCGTCAAGTTATTCGACAACGATCAGCGCAAGATCGGTTCCAATCACAAAGGGATAGTCGTGGCGGATGTGCGCAATCTCGAAGAAGAACTTCGCGAGTCGAAGATCGAGGTTGTCATTGTCGCGGTGCCGGCCTCGGTAGCGCAGTATATCGTCGATGACGTCATCAAGGCGGGAATCAAGGCGATTCTGAACTTTGCGCCGATCAATCTCAAAGTTCCCGAGGATGTCTATATCCGGCATGAAAACATGTCGATGGAGCTTGAGTACCTTTCGTTTGCGATGGTCAACAACCATATGCAGAAGCGGACCCGGTCGTAATTTCGGCCCCTCGTTTTCGTCCCGGCCTCTAATAGCCCACCATTCAATTCGTTGCCTCGATAGTACTCAAACAATATATTCCCGGTTACCAAAAGCCGGTTAGAGTGTACAATATCCAATGATGAAAAACGCCGCCGTTCGATTTACATTAATCGTCAGTGTTGTCCTCGGTATCCTAAGCGCCCACGTACCGGTCTATGCCGGGCTGAGCGATTCGCTTGATGTCTACCTGTCGCTCGGCGGGTCGGCCCTGAAAGAACACAAGTACAATGTCGCGATCGAGAAATTGACCGCCGCCCTGCGGCTGGATTCGCTTAATCTGACCGCGCTTCGCAATCTCGGCGCGGCCTACGGCGGCAAGGGTCAGAATGAACAGGCGTTGGTCTACCTCGAAAAGGCCAACCGGCTGAAACCGAATGACGGCGAGATCTGCAACAATCTTGGCGCCATGTACACAAATCTGGAACGTCCGACCGACGCCATCAAGGCATACGAGGGGGCGGTGGCGGCCGACTCGAATTCGGCTCTGTATCTGACCAATCTCGGCTCCGCGAATCTGAAAATCGGGCGGACACAAAAAGCGATTCCCTATCTTAGGAGAGCTCAGTCGCTTTCTCCGGGAAATCCTCTGCCGGCCTTTCTCATCGGTAACTGCTTTGCCGCCGAAAAGAAATACGACAGCGCGACTTCGTATTACGAGACCAGTGTCAAGCACGGCGGGAAAGACCCGGAACTTTTCTATTTCTTAGGCACGACCAAGCGTCAACAGGGCGACTACGATGCCGCCGAAGCCCAGTTCAAAAAAGCGCTGGCAGCCAGACCCGATTACAAAGAGTGTTTGCAGGCGATGGGACTGTTGTATGCCCAGCGGGAGAAGTTCGTAGCGGCGCAGCCGTATTTCGAAAAAATCATCAAGATCGATTCGACGTTCTATCCTGCCTGGATATCACTGGGCGCGACAGCCGCCCTGACCCAGCAGTTTGCACGGGCCGACACGATTCTCTACCGGCTTTTCAAAGTCGACTCGGCCTACGGGTATAAGATGATCGATCTGATTCAACAGCAGAAGCAGAAGATCGACGCCCGTCGGGCGGCCGATTCGGTGGCCAACGCCGGCAAAAAGTAGTAGGATTCTCCCAGCGTCTCTCTGTCGCAATTTGAGCGGATATATGGCCGTGCGCCCATAGTATGCCGCGAATTCCCCAACGGTTACACTCGCGTTTCCAGTCTCAACTTCTTTGCTTACAAGCCATTTAGGGCTCGGGCACGCCGTTTGAGTAATCTCTTGTGAGACAGGAAAGGAAACAGAGGGACAAGCGGTATGAAAAGATACGCGTGGTTGACAGGGAGTGTTGTGGCGATTGGCCTGAGTATCGGGCATGCCTCCGAGCCGGTCAAACCGGCGGATACGGCGAAGTCGTCCGAAGCGATCACCGCGGCTGATTCACTCGATAGCGTGATGGAGCAGTGGTATCAGTTCGTTTTAGAAGGGAACGACAGCCAGGCCAACGCGATGGAACGCCAGATCCTTCGACTTCTGTCCATCGATGTCGACCAGACGCAGAAGCGCCTGACTTCTTTGTTGTCGAGTGGTAATAACGCCGACAAATCAACCGATGCCACGTTTGCCAGTGTCGACTCGAACGCGACGCCGCTGCATGACTCGGCAGAATTTCTGAAATCGTCGGTGAGAGTCAAACGGATTTTGTACCAATCGATTTCATCGAGCGATGCCTTCAGCTACAAATACCGCCTGCTGGGCGACTATGTCGACTTGCTTCGCCGCGAGGTAGGACTTCCGAAACTGAAATTGGCCGCCGAAAAAAGCAGAGCGGAAGCACTGAAAAATTAGAACGACCGGAATCGCTCCTGGGCGGGATGCTGCCCACGCGGTACACCGGGTCCGCTACGCCGCCGTGGTTTTCCACGGCGGCGCATTTATTTGGATATAGTGGGCCGGGGTGACATTTGCACCGCAGGCGGTGCTTGGCAACCCGCCCTACAAACGAGAGAAACATGATTCCCTCATCCGCCCTTCGGGCACCTTCTCCCAAAGGGAGAAGGATTCGTTAGGCGACTCAACGTAGGTCAATCCCGTCTTCGGGGTTGACGTGCGATTCCAAGAGGAGATGTCACCCGCGAAGACGCGAGCGACAAACTAAAGAAGAAGGCGGGTTCGCGGACGGACCCGCCCTACAAACGAGAGAAACACAATTCCCTCATCCGCCCTTCGGGCCCAGACATGTGTCTGGACATTGGGGCTTCGCCGTTTCGTATTTAGAGATTGTAGAATTATCCACAATCACAATTTCTTCAATACCGGGACGAAGCGGACGGAGGCGGGGTCGTTGGACAGCTTTGTATTCAGATCGAAGTCACCGAACATATCGACCAC
>CAYVWS010000033.1:0-19139 GCA_964455535.1 uncultured Ignavibacteriales bacterium
GTGACCGATCATGTGCCAGCGGGCGATACCGCTTAGCTCGCGGATTTTCGGCTCGGCTTCCTGGATGCGATTTTCGCCGATATTCGAAATGCCCGCCTCGACTGCTTCCCGAATGAGCGACGACGGATGGGTCTTGGTGACACCTATAATAGTGATCTCATCAGCTGATCTACCGGCGTTTCGGCAGGCCGCGGCTACTCGGGAGTTTAGTTCTTCAAGATCTCGGGCGACTACGGATGCCATAATACTTTAATATTCAACGGGTTGTGCGGCAAATCAAGGGCGTCACGAGACGATTTTGGCCTGGCGACCCCTTGCAAACTTGACAGGGCTTGTGAAAAATGTAACTTAGTCGGAAAGAGTCCTCTTTTTGAAGAAAGGCACGCATGTCTCCGGCAAGTCGACAAACGCTCGAAGCGCTGACCGCAGGTATCAAATCCGAAGTGGCGGCATATGTATTCTATATCGAAGCAGCCAAGAAACAGGCCTCGACCCAGATCAAAGATGTCCTGCAGAAATTGGCGCTTGAAGAAAAAGATCATTTCCACGTTCTGGAGCGCCAGTACGATTCGCTGGTTCGGTCGGAGCGTTGGATCAGCACGGCCGACATTCTGAAACAACCCGGTCTGCCGGATATCACCGAAGACATGACCGCTCAGCATAAAGAGCTGATCGACGAAGTCCGCAGCACCACCAATCTTCAGCAAGTGCTCAAGATTGCCTATCGGCTTGAAGAAGAAGCGTACGAACTCTTCGCGGGCGAAGCCGCGCGGGCCGACGCCCCCGAAGCCAAAGCGATTTTCGAAAAGCTCTCGCGCTTTGAAGAAACGCACATGGTCCTGATCGGCGAATTAATGAAGAAGACGGCTTGATTCGCACCCATATTTGCAGAAAACCCCCGCCGGACTTCTCCGCGGGGGTTTTCATTTCGTTGAGATGCCGAACTACTTGTAACTACCCAGCGGTTCAAACGAAATGTACAAGTAGTCAATCATTCTGGTGATATCGGCGATGTCGATCTGATGATCTGGATCGGTATCAATATTGGCCGCCTCAGGACACCAGAGAAAATTCCAGCGCGAACGATTGATATACGCGAAATCGATCAGCTTGGTCAGATCGGAAATATCGACGCGGTTTGTTGGATCGCAGTCAACATTGCCCAGAACGATCTGGTGAGCCGACGGATCCATGCCGCCCCATTCGACTATCGCATAAATCTGATGATAACAATCGATCCCCAGCGTGTCTTCCGGGACATCGTTCCAGCTTCCTAGTGTGCGGCCGGAGGTCTTGCCCCAGATCGCCATCGCGGGACCGTCGCCGCTGGGTTCTCCGAAGGCCCAGTTGCCATAGTCAATCGCTTCTCCCGTCAGCCATTGGAAGGCGGAGTCCTTCATTGGGCGTCGGCCGCCAAGATAGTATTCATCGATTATCGCATTGGGATATACGTCGCCCATGATTGAATCGACGACAAACTGGTTTTCTTCCGCCGAGGTGATAGTCGCAAGATACCCGGCGGTTCCGTCGTGTGTCAGTTGATGCGCTATTTCGTATTGGCTCACCCACGGCCTGGCCGCGTTGATCACCGCATACCAGTGATCATTACCGCCCTGTGCGGCTGTCCATTGTTTCAGATTGACTACGGTGTCGAGTGATCGAGTATCGAGCGGGCCGAACTCGACAAGAGCCGGGCGACTCGTGTGCACATTCATATCCGCGGCCTCCCAGGTACCCGGAGTAATCGAACTCGGCTGTTGAGAGAAGAAAAATACACCGGCCTGAGTCGGCTTTTGTCCAGGCGCGTACCAGTTCGCATAACCGAACGCTTCACCGGTTGTCCATTCAAATCCGCTGCAATCGCGCTTGCCGCCGATGGCATACGCAACGGCCAGTGAATCCAGCGGGAGCGTTCCCAAAACCGAAGCGAGCACGAACTGATTTTCTTCGGCGGTGGTAATAGTTGCCAAATATCCAGACTGACCCTCGTAGGTCAGCGCCTGAGCGCGAAGATTCTGATTTTGCCAGAGTTGATTGTCCGGCAGAATACCATACCAATGATCGTTGCCGCCTTCGGCCACCGGCCACTGCACTAAGTGGGTAAGCTCTGTCGACGGCGCAATGCCCGTATCGGATGGACCCCACTCCACTACCGACCACAACATATGAAAACAATCGATACCGACCGTGTCGGTTGGAACGTCGTTCCACGTACCCGGATCGCGTCCGGAAGTCGCGCCCCAGATTCCCATACCGATTCCATCACCGTTGGGTTCACCGCCTGCCCAATTTGAGTAGTAGCCGTTCTCGCCGGTCAGCCAGTGGAAGCCATTGGTGTAATCGCGCTGTCCGCCGATGTAGAATTCATCAACTACGGCGTTGGGTGTAATTCCGGCGATGACCTGATTTACTACAAACTGATTTTCCTGCGCCGACAGTATTGTCGCGAGGTATCCGTGGGCGGTGTCGTGTACCAATGTCTTGGCATAGTCGACATGATGCGCCCATGGCATCGTCCTGCCAATAACAGCGTACCAGTGATCATTGCCGCCTTCGGACGCCGGCCACTGCACAAGATTGAGTAAATCTTCCTCGGGTGCTGCAGTTGCACTTCCGAATTCCACCAGGGCAAACGACGTACTCATTGACATATTGTGCCACTTGCCGGCTACACTCGGGTCAGCGCCGGCTCGCATCAGAACGACGCCGCTGATGCGGGATATGTCGCTTGGCTGCCAATTGATGAAGGATACCGGCTCGCCCGTTTCCCATCGCATGATGCCGCAGCTGACCGAAGCTCCCATGAAAAGCTGGTCGCCGGGGACTGAGCCGAGGCCATTGAGAACTTGCTGCACGACAAAGTCATTTTCTTCGACCGAAGTGATCGACGCAAGATATCCGGTGTCGCCACGTTGAGTAATAGCAGCGGCCGCGGCTTTGCTTTGGTTATACGATTGAGGAACGGCGAGCACGCCGTACCAGTGATCATTTCCTCCGGAAGCGGCGGGCCATTGCACTAAGTTGGTCAATCCCGTCGGCGGTGTCGTTGTGTCTGCTTCGGCGGGTCCCCATTCAACCACTGACCACAGCATATGGTAACAAGCTCGCCCCACCGTGTCTGATGGGACATCGTTCCACGTACCCGCTGTGTGACCAGATACCGCTCCCCACATTCCGAGGCCGGTTCCGTCGCCGCTCGGTTCGCCGCCGGCCCAGTTGACATACGCAGCGGCCTCGCCGGTGAGCCAGTTCACGTTTGCGGGATACTGCCGCTGGCCGCCGATATAAAATTCGTCGGTCACACAGTTGGGATTAACGCCGGCGATGACATGATCGACGATAAACTGATTTTCCGGCTGAGACAGAATAGTAGCCAGATATCCATGGGTGGTATCGTGCACCAGCGTTTTGGCGTAGTCAACATGATGCGCCCACGGCATCGTCTTGCCAATAACAGCATACCAGTGATCATTGCCGCCCTCGGCGACCGGCCACTGGACCAGATTAATCAATTCATCGCCCGGTGCCGTGCTTGCCGGATCGCCGAATTCAACCAGCGCATATGCCGTAATGCCGGAAGCGTCACGCCACGTTCCCACTATGCTCGGATCGCTGTCGGTAAGCATCAGGATCGATCCGCTGATTCGCGAATAGTCACTTGGCTGCCAGTTTATGAATGTGACTGGCTCGCCGGTCGCCCAACTGAATTCGCCGCAGCTTATGACAGCCCCCAGAAAGAGTCGATTGTTCGGAACTGTACCTAAGCCGGGGAAAACATGTTCGACAACGAAGGTATTTTCCGCCTGAGAAGTGATGGTTGCAAGATACCCGGCGTGACCATCCTGCGTATTCGCTTGTGCGGCTGAATCGCACTGCGCATACGAAAGCTGTTGGGCGTACACACCATACCAATGGTCGTTGCCACCTTCCGAGGCCGGCCATTGGACGACGTTGACTACATCTCCCTGAGCGAAAATACTGCCGGCCAGGAGAACATGAAGAAGTATCCCGACGGCCAAAGCAGTTGCCGATCCACAGCTACGACGTGACATATCTCCTCCGATGAATTTCTGAGTGTATATGCCGAATATCAGACATGTAACGCGGTGCGTCAAGTCCATTTATGAGGGAAGACCGAAAATCTCGTCGCGAGGACAAATAGGACAAGGCGGGTGGGGATTAGCCAAAAAGAAGGGCAGGATGGTCTATCCTGCCCTTCCATTGTTAGTCTTTTGTAAACTTGCTATTTCAAGAAGACCATCTTCTTCGTGTCGCAAAACGTATCGGCGCCCAAGCGATAAAAATAGATTCCGGATGACACTTCGTGCCCGGCCAAATCTCGGCCATTCCAGACCGCGGTGTGATTCCCCGCCGAAAGTTCGCTGTTGACGAGCGTTGTAATCTCCTGACCCAGAAGATTGAACACCGTCAGTCGAACATTGCTTCGGTGTGGCAGAGCAAATTGAATGACGGTTGTCGGATTGAATGGATTGGGATAGTTTTGTCCCAATGCAAACGATTTCGGCAGTGGATCGTCAGACGGATCACCAACATCAGAAACCAGCGAGTAGGCGAAGTTGACTTGATGCAGACTGTCCGGCGCCTCGCCGATCGTGACATGCGCCACGTTCGGAGTAGTTCGGTTCGGCAGCGTCGGAGGAGAGATCGTCCAGTCACCATCGAAAGCGTCGAAGGTATATGCTCCGGTGTTCTGATCGACACTTACTCCCCAAGTGAAGATGCCAGCGTTGAACATGACCATAGTATTAGGAGCCAGCGGCAACACGACATTTTGCAGTGTGCCGTAAATGCGGGCGTGGTACTTGTTGAGCAGGAAGCTCAACCCGCCGGTTGTGTCGCCGGTGACATGAATCGTCCGGTTCATAGGCATCGACGCATACCCGTTGCACCAGACCGACAAGTTCTGAGAGCCGGTGTCGCAAACGACGGAGTACACGCCATTCGCATCGACCGTTCCATTGAAATTGCCGCCGTGGTTGTTCCAGACCAGCACATGCACTGAATCAGGGTTCGGTAGCGGATCCTCCGGGTCGACAAAAATCGAATCGCTGATCACCTTGCCGGAAACGAAATTCAAAACGGTAGTGTCACCGGGGGAAATATTGAATGAGTTGGTAGTTTGCAGGATATAACCATCGGGCACGGGATAGGCCGTGTCCCAATTCGCGACCATGACACTCCACCCGGAATCAAAAAACGAGGTGATATGCAGCGGCACCACGTTGTTCAGACCGGAATCCGACACTGCAAATGTGAACGAATTGTCCGCGCTTTGCTGAGCCATGAGTTTGTAGCGGTGGGTCGGCTGGCCGCCGTTTTCGGTGACCTTGGCGTAGAGCACGGTGTCGGCAGTGCGACAGACAAAGTTGCGCACGAACGAGTGCGTAGAAGTGTTGTCGATGGTGAAGTTGTTGGGTGCGACATAGCTCGGAATCAAATTGTCCTGGCTTAAGTTAATCCACCATTCTCCCCGTTCATCCGATGTGAAATACAGCACATAGTTACCGCCCGTCGTTTGCACGTCTTTGTACTGTCCGGTTCCCTGCTTGCTGGCGTTAACCCAGACTTCGAATGGCAGAGGGTCGCCGTTTTCATCGCGCACGGTTCCATAGACGCTGTCAGTTGGCGCGCCGTACACGAAGTCGGACAAGTTGACCACACCGTTGGCCGTATCAGTCTGCTGGGCCGGTGTCACAAACCCCGGAATCGATTTTGCCTCAATACGAAACTCGTGGCCGGTTCCGACCGCGCCGACATTGATAGTGAAATTGCCGGAGGCATCAGTCAGCGCGCTCCAGATTGTGCCGAAATCGTCGTTGGCTTCCACCCAAACCCACTGGAGAATGGCATCGGGGGCAGGATGCCCCGCCACCATGATCTTTCCCGTAAATTGATTGGGCGGAGATGACAGCACATTGCACAAAGTAGTCTTGGTAGCGGTGGACGCATCCGATTGGTCGGTGGCCCTGAAGACATACCGCCCCGGCGCGATGCCGAGAGTCATTTCCGGGGTCATGTAGAACCCGTCGGGTGTCGGATCGATATCAGGCGGGCCGTCATTTGAGTTTGTGTTGCCGTCGGCATTGGCAAACGACGCGACGAGAATGTCGCCGGGGTCATCGATCGCGCTGTTGTTGTTTACGTCATACCAGATTTCCCAGACCACTGTCGCGCCGACCGCGCAGTTGGCGCCCCAGGCGAATCCGTCACCCTGGGTCAAACTGGTGGCAGTGGTGTCGCCGTTCACCGCGAAGATGATGTGGTTCGTCAGTGCCATAGCCGGTGCGCCGACCATCGTGGCGAGTGCCATAACAATTGCCACGCCAATCAGGCACGATTTGCGAAAGCTCTTTTCGTTAACAGCAGGTCCCATTTTACATTCCTCCAATCGAGAAAGTCGCAGACGGTTCGCCGGGATCATTTCGCCGCACAGCGGCCCGCGCTCCATCCGGTTGAATTTTTGCACACGTACTGTGTGATCGGCATGACAGCCAGCGACTTTAGGCAATGAATCGGGAAAAGAGACAAGAGAATCTTGATTACCTTTATCCGGTTTGATGCGGCCCGGCAGGAACGCTTCCGCCACGATATACTAAGGCCGCACGTGCGAAAGCGCCCCTTGACTCTTGTGGGCAATCGTGTATATTCGGCAGTCTATTTTTCGAAGAAGGAACAGAGTCGATGCAACGAACATTTCAGCCGTCGAACCGAAAGAAACTGAACGACCATGGTTTCCGGGCTCGCATGGCAACCAAGAATGGGCGCAAGGTGTTGGCCCGACGTCGCGCAAAAGGCCGTAAGCGTCTGACACCGAAAGTTGCCCGGAAGAAATAACTTTCCCCGGTCCCTGAGCCTGAAAAGCCGGGTTGAAATAACCGGCTTACTCAATGAAGGCCAGCGATTTACGGGGAATTGTTTTACCCTCGTCTGGAGGCCGGCCGACACCTTTAGCTGGTGTGTGTTGGTCTCAAAGCGGCTGGGAAAAGCGGCCGATCGGGTCAGGATCAAACGACGATTCCGCGAGGCAATCCGCCTTAGTCGACCCGAAATGAGGGCCACCGGCCAGTTGGCGGTGCTTCCAAAACCGGGGAGTCTGAAACAATCCTTTGATGCCATCAAGTCAGATGTCAGACGTCTTATTACAGAACTGCGCTGAAAAGCCAAGAGTGTCGGTTATGGCGTGGCCGTTGGTTGCGGCGATCTATCTCTACCGGTTTACTTTCGGGCCGCTCTTTGCCGGAAGTTGCCGCCATTACCCCAGCTGCTCCCACTATGCTGAAGAAGCCCTAAAAAAGCACGGAGCATTGCGCGGGAGCATATTGTCAGCCAAAAGGTTAGGAAGATGCCACCCCTGGCATCCGGGCGGGTTTGACCCGGTTCCGTGAAGAATTCACGATTAAGGATAGTCTCGTGGACAAGAAGTCAATCATAGCGATCGTAGCCGTTTCCATTCTCATCATCTTCTACTGGCCGATACTTCAGTTTTTCGGATTGGTTGAAGCTCCCAAGCCCCCGGTCCCGACTGTTACGGCTGACTCGACTGCGGTGGTCGCGGCCGATTCGGTTGGCAGTTCAACTGCTCCGATTACTTCCAATCTCGTCGAAACGCCAAAAGACACCGCTCTCGCCGCCACAATCACCGACACCGTTCCGGTGATCGCCGACACGATTACGGTCGAGACGAACAAGTACACGATTCTGCTGTCGAGCAAGGGCGGCGCGCCGATTTCGATCAAGCTCAAAGAATATTCCTATCGAAACAAACAGCCGATCGAGATTCTCGCTAATGCAACGTCCCCGACTCCCGTCGCGCGCTTTGCGGGCTCGAGTTTCTCAACGGCCAATCTCGGCTTTACCTGCAATTTGCAGCACGGTACCCATAGCGCCACCGGTTCGGATCTGCGCGTGGAATATGTCTATCAAAGCTCCAAGGGCGGCACGATCACCCAGTCGTACGTCTTTCATCCCGACAAATACGATTTCGACTATGCAGTCTCGATCGACGGTCGCGAAAAGCTGGGCTTTGAGCGGCAGTACAATGTCTACTGGCCGACGCCGCTTGGCGTGACCGAGCCGAGCGCCGAGCATGACTACGCCGCGTTTGAGGCCGTCACGCTTATGTCAAATTCGCGCGAGCGGCTCGCTGATTTCAAAGACGACAAGCTCGATCAAACTATGTCCGGTCTGGCGGCCTGGGCGGCCTTGCGCAGTCAGTATTTCGCGGTAGCGATTATCCCCAGCCGGACCGACTCCGCCGACGGTGTCTTTGCCAAGGGCTCGCGCTCCAAAGTTGAAATGAACGGCGCGCGATTCGAACGGCGCGATCTTACCGTCGGACTTGACATGCCGCTGTCACCGTCGACGGCGATGACCGATTCATTCACCATCTATGCCGGGCCGCTTGACTATACTACCATGTCGCACTACGACGTCGACCTGGAAGCGATTCTCGATATCGGCACGACACCATTCATAGGTTGGATTATCAAGCCGTTTGCGCTCGGGATCATCTGGCTTTTGCCCCGAATGCACATTGTATTTCCCAACTACGGTATCGTGATCATCTTATTCGCAATTCTAATGAAGATCATCACCCTGCCGCTCTCACTCAAATCGTACAAATCGATGAACGCGGTGAAAGTTATTCAGCCGAAAGTCGACGAACTCAAGAAGAAATACAAGAACAACCCGCAGCAGCTTAACGCCGAGACGATGAAACTGTACAAAGCGCACGGTGTCAATCCGCTGTCGGGCTGTCTGCCGATTCTGCCGCAAATGCCTTTGTTCTTCGCGCTCTTCGCCGTTTTTCGTTCGACTATACTTCTACGCGATGCGCCGTTTTTCTGGTTCATCAACGATTTGTCGCGCGGCGCGTCGAGCTTTACCGATCCGTACATGATCTTAGTGGTACTGATGATCGGCTCGCAATTCTTGTCATCGTTTTTGACCATGTCGGCCAATCCGCAGAACAAAATGCTGGTCTATCTGATGCCTCTGCTGATGGGTTTCATTTTCTACAAGTTTGCGGCCGGCCTTGTCCTGTATTGGACAGTCTTTTCCTTGCTATCGATCTTGGATTACTATCTGTTCCGCCGGACAAAGAATACTGACGTCCAAACTGTCGGTGCATGAAACGAGAGAAATCACTTGGGGAAACGCACGACACTATAGCGGCGATTATCACGCCACCGGGCGAAGGCGGGATTGCGGCCATACGACTCGCCGGCCCCGATTCAACTGCGACACTCGAAAAATTCTTTGTTCCTCACGGCGAGCACAGCAAATTGTCGCCGTTTCTTCTGCGCCTTGGTAAGTTCAAATCAACTGCTGGCGAAATTCTCGACGAAGTCATGGCGGTGTTCATGCCGTCGGGACATTCCTACACCGGACTTGATCAGATAGAAATTTTCTGTCACGGTGGTCGCGCGGTAGTTCAAAAAATTCTCTCAGAGATTTTGAAATCAGGTATTCGTGCCGCCGAGCCGGGAGAATTCACGCGCCTTGCTTTTGAAAATGGTCGCATCGATTTGGCCAAAGCCGAAGCGGTTGCTGAAATCATCTCTGCACAAACCGAGGCGTCGTTTCGCGCCAGCCGGGAGCACCTACTGGGGCACTACTCGGAGCATATTGAGGACTTGCGTGGGAATCTGCTCGCGATACTCTCAGAAGTTGAGGCGGGCATTGACTTTAGCGACGATGCTCCGGAAGTCAAGGGCGGCGCCGTGGCCCGCGTGGCGGCACTTGATTCCATCATCGAAAGCATCACTCGCTTAGTAGCCACATATGAAGGCGGCCGGATTATCAGCGAAGGATTCACCATAGCAATCGGCGGTCGACCCAACGCCGGAAAGTCGTCGCTTTTCAATTTACTACTTCGCCACGAGCGCGCTTTGGTCACTCCGACCGCCGGCACCACGCGTGACTACCTTCAGGAGCGGATCGACCTTGGTGGGTACGCTGTCAATCTTGTCGATACCGCCGGGCTTCGCCGCGGCGGCGGGAAAATCGAACGTGCCGGCCAAAAACGCGCCGAAGAGATCATTGGAAAAGCAGACCTTTTGATTTGGATGGCGGACATAACCAAGCGGGGCTGGCAAGGCACCATGAGGAGTGACCTGAAGGTCATCGGATCACATAATATTCTATTGTTAGGCAATAAGTTAGATTTAGCAAAGAGGGCCTCTCTGAGCGCAATTGATGGTGCAGACCTTTGCGTTTCTTGTCGTACCGGAGCCGGGGTCGAAAAACTGATTCAAGAAATTTCTCGCCGCATAGAGTCAAAGATGCCCGATCTCACCTCCGGCCTGATTGTGACCTCACTCCGGCACAAACAGAAACTCACGGAGAGTGTGCGGCATCTGAAATCAGCTCGGAAAAAAATCGGTGGTTTGGTCTCCGGCGAATTGATCGCCTACGACCTCCGCCACGCCGTCGACACCCTCGCCGAGATCACCGGAAAAATCTACACCGAGCAAGTTCTCGGACGTATATTCTCCAAGTTCTGTATCGGAAAGTAAACCCGACCCCATGTTTCACGTGAAACCCACCGCGTGGGGACGAGGGCCTTGGGCCGTCGGCGCGTTGTATGGAAAGCAATGTTGAGATTTGAGAGTGAATAGGGATTTTGACATAATCGTAATTGGCGGAGGACACGCCGGAGTCGAAGCGGCTCTGGCGGCGGTTCGTATGGGTAAAACGGCGGCGCTGGTCACTATGGACGCCAAAAAGCTCGCCCTGATGTCCTGCAATCCGGCTATTGGCGGGATCGGCAAGTCGCAGCTGGTCAAAGAAGTCGACGCCCTCGGCGGACGCATGGGGGTAGCCACGGACGCTACTGGAATTCAGTTCCGTCGGCTCAATCTCTCTCGCGGGCCGGCCGTATGGTCGACCCGGGCCCAGGCCGATCGGATCAAGTATAACGAATTCGTCGTTGATTTCGTCGGCAAGCAAAAGGGGCTTGAAGTAGTAGAAGCGCTCGCCGGAGAAATAGTAGTGGAGGGCGGAAAGGTCGCTGGTATTCGGACCGAGTCCGGGGAACTGATCACCGCCAGGGCCGTGGTTGTCGCAACCGGGACGTTTTTGGGCGGGCTCATTCATATCGGGCCAAAACAAACTCGGGCAGGTCGAATTGGTGAGAAAGCCGCCTACAAGCTCTCCGAGTCTTTCCACTCGCTCGGGTTCGAACTCAGTCGTCTCAAGACCGGCACTCCACCCCGGCTCGACGGGAAAACGATTGATTGGACAAAGTGCGAAATCCAACCAGGCGAAGATCCGATTCCCTATTTCTCGCCTCGCTCGACCCGTCAAGAATTCGTACAAGTACCCTGCTACCTAACTATCACGTCAGCGGAAACCAAAGCAATAATTCTCGAGCACAAACTAGAGTCGCCGATCTTTTCAGGACAGATAAGTTCTCGCGGTCCAAGGTATTGTCCGTCTATTGAAGACAAGTTTTTCCGGTTCGCCGACAAGCCGAGTCACCAAATCTTTTTGGAACCCGAGGGGAACGGCACTGACGAAGTCTACCCCAATGGCTTTTCGACAGCGCTTCCCGAAGAAGTCCAGCGCCGCGCCATTCGGACCGTGATAGGCCTTGAAAATGTCGAGATCACTCGCCCCGGTTACGCTGTCGAATACGATTACTGCCCGTCGCATCAGATCAAGCCGTCGCTTGAAACCAAGCGAGTCGCCGGACTCTTTTTCGCCGGCCAGATCAATGGGACCTCGGGGTATGAAGAGGCAGCCGCACAGGGAATCATGGCGGGCATCAACGCTGCACTATATTGCCGCGGCGAAGTGCCGTTTATCTTAGATCGCTCGGAGGCGTATATCGGTGTCATGATTGACGATTTGATAACTCGCTCTATCACAGAACCATATCGTATGTTCACTTCGCGCGCCGAGTACCGCTTGGCGCTGCGAGAGGACAACGCCCGCGACCGCCTCTACCCGCACGCACAGCGTCTGGGTCTTGTCGATTCACAGGAGATTGACAAGTTCGACCGGCTCTCGTCGCAGACTGCGGGTCTCGTGATAAGATTAGGGAAGCTGCGGATGAAGGTCGCCGACCTGAACGGCTTCAGCTCGCGAATCACCAAGAAAGACTCAATTTCGTTGGCGGAGCTGATCAAGCGACCGGATATCGAACTGCACGAGCTGATGCCAATTTTGATTTCGCACAGCGAAGTCGCGGGCAGTTCAGTTGAGGTGATCGAGCGAGCCGCTATTCAGATCCGCTATCAGGGGTACATTGACAAGCAGTCGCGGGAAATCGAACGGTTCAAAAAGCAGGAACACGATTCAATCGCCGCCGACTTCGACTACTCGCAGATCCGCGGTCTGAAAATAGAAGCCCGCGAGAAGCTCTCCCGCTACCGCCCGGTCTCAATCGGCCAGGCCAGCCGTATCGAAGGCGTCACCCCGAGCGATCTGGCCGTTGTCTCAGTGTACTTGAAACGTCACCGGGCTCGCGTGTGACAAACTCGGTCGCACACCTCGCCTTCGACGTAGAGCAAGTACTCGCACAGTTCAATGCTTCGCAGTGGTTTGACCGGTACTGGGAGGTACTCTCCGATGAGAATTCTCGGGTCAACCTCGTTTCACGTGAAACAACGCGTGAGCGGTTCAAATTGATCGTGGCCGAAGCGCTGCTCCCGTTCACACAGTTCAGACCGGACGCGCAATCTTACCTCGATATCGGCTCGGGCGGCGGTATTCCAGCAATACCCATGCTGCTTTCTGGTGCGGTCACGGCTCCCGCGGTTCTGTATGAGCGAACCCGAAAGAAAGCCACCGTGCTCGATCGTATGCTCAAGACTCTGGGACTAACGGACGTGACTGTAATCTCAGAGTCGTTTGGCGAACAGCCACTCTATCAGAAATTCGATCTCGTTACACTTTCGTGGGTCGCGCTGGATGCACAGCTTTTCAAATCGATTTCCGCCGCCATGAATCCTGCCGCCAAACTTGTCTACTACAGCCGACCCGAGTTTGAAATCCGCGACCACGAAGTCTCAACTTTCAGTTATTCACAAACCGCCGACGATACTCACAAGTACTTTAGTATCATCACGAAATAATACGTCATCCGACTGTATTTTTTGGTTGTTTTAGGGAGTTTCGGGGGTTAGAATGTCACAGTCGATTTTCACAATGTGACAGGAGTCCAAGTGGCACGTATTATTGCAGTAACGAATCAAAAAGGCGGGGTGGGAAAAACCACTACGGCTGTCAACCTTTCATCCTGTCTGGCCGCCGCCGAGAAAAAGACCCTTCTGATTGATATGGACCCCCAGGCCAACTCAACTTCGGGAGTCGGCCTGGATAAGCAGTCTATTTCGAAATCGATCTACGACGCCCTGATCGGCAGCGCGATTTTAGATGACATCATGCTGTCGACTGCGCTTGATTACCTGAAAGTCGCGCCGTCGTCGATTCAGCTGGTCGGCGCCGAAGTCGAGCTGGTCAATGTCATCTCTCGCGAAACGCGTCTAAAACAAGCGATCGCGACAATAGTAGACACATTCGACTATGTTATTATCGACTGTCCGCCGTCGCTGGGACTGCTGACCGTCAACACGCTGACCGCCGCGCATTCGGTGATCATTCCAATTCAGTGCGAGTACTACGCGCTCGAAGGGTTAGGTCAGCTGATGAACACAATCAAACTGGTGCAAAAACATCTCAACCCGTCGCTTGAGATTGAAGGTGTCTTGCTCACGATGTTCGACAGTCGCCTGAATTTGTCGCGACAAGTATCCGAAGAAGTGCGCAAACATTTCGACAATAAAGTTTACTCGACTGTGATTACGCGCAATGTGCGGCTGTCCGAAGCGCCATCGTTCGGCAAGCCGATCATTTTGTACGACATCATGTCGGCCGGAGCGGAAAATTACATGGCGCTCACAAAAGAGGTGCTTGCCCGATGACAAAGTTAGTTTTGGGAAAAGGACTCGGCGCGCTGATTCCAAGTGAAGCCGGCGCGACCGAAGTTGTAGAGAAATATTTCACACTGCCTCTTGATCAGATCACGCCCAACCCGATGCAGCCGCGTCGGGATTTCGACGACAGCGCGTTGGCCGAGCTGGCAACTTCGCTCAAAGCCGACGGTATGATGCAGCCGCTGGTGGTACGTCAAAGCGGTGACAAGTACACGCTGATCGCCGGTGAACGTCGATTCCGCGCGGCCAAGCTCGCCGGGCTTTCAGAAGTTCCGGTGGTGATGATGGAAAATGTCGACAACGCGCGGATGCTCGAACTGGCGCTGGTTGAAAATATCCATCGCGAAGATCTCAATCCGATAGAGCTTGCCGAAGCGGTGCAGAAACTGATGACTGCATTCAGTCTCACCCAGGAAGCGGCGGCCGCCAAACTCGGCAAATCGCGTGTGGCGATTACCAACACTCTTCGTTTGCTCAATTTGCCGTCCTCGATACAGATATTAGTCCGCGACGGAAAGTTAAGCGAGGGCCACGCCCGCGCCCTTATGGCGCTTGAAAGTGAAACTGCGATGCTCACGATGGCCGATCAGATCATGAATCAGTCGCTATCAGTACGCGAGGTAGAACATCAAACTCGCCACACGCGTAAGCGACGGCTGCAGGTCAAACGCAAACACCCGGAACTGGCCGACATGGAGTCATATTTGAAACAGACGCTCGGAACATCGGTCAAGATCATGCCGGGACTTCGCAAGGGGCGTATCGAGATTGAATATTACGGCGAGGACGATCTCGGTCGTTTGTGGGATTTGTTCAAGCGGATCACCATATAACCTGAAATGAGCAAGGCAAAGTATGTCACGATCATGGTCATCCCCGACGGCGCCGAGGTGCAGCAGGGATGGCGGGTTCCGCGCTGGTCGCTGTGGGCGGCGCTTGGGACGCTCGGAATCATTTTAGCTGGCATTACGTTGTTTTTTATATTTTATGGATCAATGGCCTCGCGCGCTGCGACAACCGAGCGGGTGCAGGCGGAAAACGAAGCGCTCCTGCGCTATCGATATAAGGTGCTGTTGCTGGAAGAGAATCTGAAAGAAGTGCGCACAGTGGTAACTCGATTGACCAAACTCGCCGGAGTCGACTATCAGTTTCCCGAAGTGCCGACCGACTCGCAGATCAGCGAGGCGGTGTCGCGCGCCGCGGAAAGCGGTGACACCCTATCTTTGTGGGCGGCGCGTGAGTCGGATTTTCCGTCGGGCCTTCCGCTCAAAGGATATGTTACCCAGGAATTTTCGATGGCTGACCCGCAGCATCTGCATCCGGGAATCGATATCGCCTGCGCGACCGGCACACCGGTCGCCGCAACTGCCTCAGGCGATGTGATCTTTGCCGGTTTCGATTCGACCTATGGCAATATGCTGGTAATCAGACACAATGATAGTATTTCGACCGTGTACGGACATAATGAAACGCTGTTAGTGGCGCGGGGACAACGGGTTTCGGCCGGTGCAATTGTGGCCAGGTCGGGCAACACCGGAATCTCTACCGCGCCGCATCTACATTACGAAGTTCGGCTGAATGGAAAATCAGTCAACCCAGTGGAGCAGTCGCATGATAAAGAAGACAATAATTAACAGTATCACCGAAGTAGGTGGAACCACTATGAACACAATCATCGGAAAAGACACAACGATTACCGGCACGCTCGATGTCAAGGGCGCGCTCCGAGTCGACGGTACAGTCAAGGGAAAGCTCTTGTGCAACGACTGTGTAACGATCGGCTCGACTGGTCTGGTTGAGGCCGATCTCGAAGCCGCCACCGCGATTATCGCCGGCCGCTTGGTTGGCAATATCTTGTCGGCCGACAAGATAGAACTCCAGGCGAAATGCGAAATGGAAGGCGACATCAAGACCAAGTCACTGGTGATCGAGCAGGGCGCGTCGTTTACCGGATCGTGCAATATGAAGGGCGGTACCCCCAACCTCGGTTTCTTGGCTCCGGAAGAACGGAAGCTTGAAATGTCGCAACCCGCTGAGAAAAAGAAACTTCCGTTCTGATTTGCACCTTAGTGTGGACAAGAGCCACAAACTGTGGACATTTTTGTAACTTGTTATACAACAACAACAAACGTCAGCGGTCATGGACTCGACAAGCCCGTTTATCCACACTATGAGATTAGTGTTAAGAGCTTAAGTAGCTTTTGGTTATGAGGAGCGCTGCAAGTAACGGATGATTGCCGGCTGCTTTTGCTACAGTCAGATACCATCTTCAGCAGGTGTGGCCCACCTGCTGAATTTGTCTGGGGAGAACTCTTCGTATATTTGCTTCTCTTGATCGTCGACTTGTTGCCGCGCGGAAATCTGCGGCCGATTGCGCGGCGACAGTGTACAACGATCTGAAATTGAAATTGTAAAACACGGTCCGGAGGGACTCATGTCTTCTGTTGATTCAAAATCTGATTTGCAGGCGGTCGAACAACTCCACGCGTCCCATACCCGGATTCGTTCTGAGATCGGCAAAGTCATAATCGGACAGGACAAAGTTGTCGAGCAGCTTCTGATCTCGCTGTTGTCATCCGGTCACTGTCTGCTGGTCGGAGTACCGGGTTTGGCCAAGACGCTGTTAATTTCAACCCTTGCACGTGTGCTCAATCTGCGATTCAGCCGCATTCAATTTACACCCGACCTGATGCCTTCGGATATTACCGGCACTGAAATCATCGAAGAAGATCACACCACCGGCAAACGCGAGTTCAGATTTGTCAAAGGCCCGGTTTTTGCCAATATCATCTTGGCCGACGAAATCAACCGCACCCCTCCCAAAACACAGGCAGCACTGCTGCAGGCAATGCAAGAGCACGAAGTCACTGCAGGTGGTTCAACCCATCGCCTCGACGAGCCGTTCTTTGTTCTTGCAACTCAGAATCCAATCGAGCAGGAGGGCACCTATCCGCTTCCGGAAGCCCAGCTCGACCGATTCATGTTCAGCGTCTATGTCGACTACCCCGACGCTTCCGAAGAGCAAAAGATTGTGAAGTCGACTACCGCGGTACAGACGCACGAATTGGCGCGGGTGCTCTCCTCACAGGAGATCGTCGGATTCCAACAACTGGTGCGGCGCGTGCCGGTGTCGGATCACTTGATCGAATATGCCGTCGATTTGGTTCGCGCCACACGGCCCAAAGAAAGCGGCGCGCCGGAGTTTGTGCGTAACTGGGTAAATTGGGGAGCAGGTCCAAGAGCGTCACAGTACTTGATACTGGCGGCGAAAGCCAAAGCGATCTTGGAGGGACGACCGACTCCCGGCCCGGAGGATGTCCGCTTTGCGGCTTATCCGGTATTGCGGCATCGAATAGTGACATCGTTCAACGCCGAAGCCGACGGTGTCGACACAACCGAGATCATCAAGAGATTGTTGGAAACGGTGAAGGAGCGGAAATAGGGCTTCAGGCATTCGGGCTCGCCGACTCACTGTCGTTGCGAGCGAAGCGAAGCAATCTCGTTTTCGTGACAGATTGAAGAGCTGAAGCGAGATTGCTTCGTCGATGACTCCTCGCAATGACCGTATTTTGAAATCTGCAATAACAGGAACATGACAGACCCGTTCACCACATTCCAACTCCGCAATCTGCCGCCGTATGCCAAGACATTCGTGGGCATCTTCACGGCGTTGATGCTCTGTGTCTGTATCTGGGCAGCGTGGATCTACACCGCAAGATACGGCACTGTTGATACTGATAACCTGCCTGCATACCTGCAGAAAAACGATCTGAAAGCTGATATCGAGGAACTCAAGACCGACTCCGAGGCGGTAATGGCGCCGGTTTGGGGAGATTCCACCGCCGGCGCAGAACGTCCAATCGACTCGACCACCATTGAAGCCATCAAGAAAAAGGCAACCAAGGACGCTCGGAAATCCGGCACCGATCCGGATGAAGATCTCGGTTTGGCGCATACTCACATAAACGGGCAGACTCTTTTGTTTTTCGCTCTTGGTCTGGTCTTTCTGTTTTCATCGGCGACGCCGAAAACAAAGAAGATTCTCTATTGGATATTTGCCGTGCTGGTGGTGACGCACAATCTGGGACTCTCGTTCAGATCATGCGGCGGAGTCTGGGGTGATCTGTTGGCAGTCAGCGGAGTCGGAATGCTGCTGCTGATTGCGTATATGTCGTTTGTGATTTTCTCGGATCTGCTTAAGTCACCGGTGAGCCAATCATGATTTCAGACCACCGCAAGTATCTTCAACCGGATACTGTCTCGAAACTCAAAGGGATGGAACTGCGCGCGCGGATGGTGGTCGAAGGATTCATCGCGGGCTTGCACAAGTCGCCGTATCACGGATTTTCAGTCGAGTTCGCCGAACATCGCCAGTATATGCCGGGCGACAACATTCGATCTGTTGATTGGAAAGTCTACGCCAAGACCGACCGGTTCTTCATTAAGCAGTTCGAAGAAGAAACGAATCTCAAAGGGTATCTTCTGCTCGATTGTTCCGCCTCTATGAATTACCAATCGGGCGACCGGATTTCGAAATTCGACTATGCGGGGCTTTTGTCCGGCGCGCTTTCGTATATGATGCTGCGCCAGCGTGACGCGGTCGGGCTGGTGACGTATGACCAGCGAATCCGCAAATACATTCCGCCGCGCTCAAAGTCCGGGCATCTGCATGTATTGCTCAACGAAATTTCAGGGCAGCAACCGAGCAATCTGACCGACGTGTCGGTTGCGTTGCATGAGATGGCGGAGCGGATCAAACGCCGCGGGCTGGTTGTGATCATGTCGGATTTGCTAGATGAGGCAGACAAGATTGTCTCGGGACTCAAACACTTCCGCCACAACAAACACGAAGTCATCGTGTTTCATATTCTCGATCCGCGCGAGCGCGATTTCGCCTTTGGCGGCGAAGCAGCGTTCAAAGACATGGAAACCGGCGAAGAGTTGACCACACTTCCATTTCAGATCAAGAAAGATTTCGCCGCGCAGGTGAAGGCGTTTTCTGAGCAGATCGCCGCGGCCTGCCGGCAATCGGATATCGACTATCATCTGATCGATACATCTACTCCGTTCGACAAAGCGCTGTACGCGTTCTTGGCGAAACGGGAGCGGTTGTTTTGAGAAATCGTGTGACTATATGAAATGGATTACACGTTCGCATGTGCTTGTCGACCGGGTGGC
>CAYVWS010000034.1:0-2481 GCA_964455535.1 uncultured Ignavibacteriales bacterium
TGCATTCGCCACGCGTTACTATCATTCCACAAGGGAGTGGCGGGTGTGATCGCAGTCGAATTCGCGCGTCGGTCGCTGCCGGCCGATGTTCGCCCCGACTTCTTGGAACTGGAGAAGGCCTGTAACGAGGCGAAGAAGCGGTAGACGCGATGACAGAATCTTCCGGCGCCAACAACGCGGCTGATCAGCCGATTATTATCGTTCGCAAAAAGGGGAAGCACGGCGGCCATCACGGCGGCGCGTGGAAAGTCGCGTTTGCCGATTTTATGACGTCGATGATGGCGTTCTTTCTGGTGATGTGGCTGGTCGGACAGAAGCAGGAAGTCAAAGACGCGGTGGCCGGATATTTTCGCGATCCTGGCAAATTTTCGCAACAGGGACGCGAGGGAGCGCTGAAGGGATCATCAAGCGCGGTGAAGACCGACGCGCCCCCGATGGCGGTTGTCAGCCCGCCGGCAAAGAAGGAAGCCAGCGCGAGCGGCGAAGAGCGGCAGGCGATGAAACTCGCGGCGCGGAGTATTTTGGACGCGCTTGAACAGCAGGAAGAATTTCAGCGGCTGAAGAAAAACATCACCCTGCAATTCACAGCTGAAGGGCTACGTATCATTCTAAATGAATCAGAGAACTCGCCGGCGTTTTTCGAGCCGGGCTCGGCCAAATTACTTCAGAAGAGTGCGATCATTCTGATCACGATTGCCAAAGAGCTTGGCAAGCTCGACAATCATCTTGTCATCGAAGGGCATACCGATGCCGGCGCGCTGGGACTCGACGGCTACTCGAATTGGGAGCTGTCGGCCGACCGGGCAAATTCGGCGCGGTCGCTCATGGACGTCTCGGGGCTGTACAAAGGGCAGGTCAAACAGGTGCGCGGGTTTGCCGACAGCGACCCGATGATTACCGCGGACCCGTCCGATCCGCGCAATCGTCGCGTAACAATCTTGGTACTCTACAAGTCAATCGAGAATCGGTTTGATCAGATAGAGCTGGGAAGCCAGCTTGAGACAGACTCAACCCTGACCGAGCCGCAAGGATAGTCTATTGTCGACTGGCGTTTGTAAACGCCGGTCCATATATTGGGGCGATGATGATATACCCCGGTGTACGCACACCGGGGGTTTTTCGCATTTTGGATATGAACAGCTGAGGTCATTTGAAACAGGTCGAAAGTCAGACCGGGCGTTTACAGGAAATAGCGCGACGGTTTTTTGAATGTCAGTCATCGAAAGAGCTTGTTGGGGCTGTGCGCCGCGGCGGGCTTACCAAAGTCGCGGGTCTTGCCGGTTCGGCCGACGCCTATGCCATTGCGGCGCTAACGCGCGACAACGCGCAGACAATTCTTGCGATAACCGAACAGGCCGACTCGGCGCATGATCTGTATGATGATCTGGTCTATCTGCTCGGCGCCGATCAGGTCGGGCTGTTTCCGTCGCGACAAATTCTTCCGTATGATTTTCGCGCGCCGGTGGGTGAAATCATGGGGCAGCGATTGTCGACATTGTCGCGCCTGACTGACAATCAGATTCGGGTAGTCGTCGCGCCGCTTCGCGCGGTGGTAGAACCGACTATTACCAAGTCTGATTTGACAGCGAGTCGAGTTTCTCTATCGGTAGGGGAAGATGCCGAACTAGAAGACTTAAGCGAGCGACTGGTGCGCTTGGGTTTTAGGCGCGTGCCGCTGGTGGAAGAAGTCGGCGATTTCGCCCGTCGGGGCGGACTGGTCGACTTGTTTACTGCTGACAATGAATATCCGGTCCGAATTGAGTTCTTCGGCGACCAGGTGGAATCGATCCGGCTCTTCGATGTCGCGAGCCAGCGCACGGTCGGAAAGCTAAATCATGTGCAGATCGTGCCGAAGCGGGAAGTACTTGTTCCACACGAATCGCTCGAACAACATCTCGAAACAATTCCGGAAAGCGATGCAGAATACATCCGTAATCGATATCTCAACGATCCTGAGCTACCCGGACTCGAATGGCTGGCGGTGTTATTCGGCCTTGAGCGAGGGTCGCTTTGCGACTTCCTGCCTGAAAAATCTGTAACTGTTTATCACAATCGCGCCCGACTTTCGGAAGAATTCTCGGTGATACTTGCGGAAGCTTCCGGTCTTCGCGGTCGGTTAACTGACAAGATGGGATCGCTGCCGACACCTGAGCAGTATTACACTTCGTTTGATCAGATCGTTTCGCAACTGGGAGCGGGACCGTCGGTCGATATTCTACCGTTCCGTGGCGGCGACGAACTCGTGATCGATTTCGGTTGTCAGCCGCATCCGTCGCTGGGCTCACGACTCGATCTGTTGGGCAAAGCGATCGCCGAATACGAATCTCAGAACTACGCGCATGTCGTGGTGACCGACAGCGAAGGGCAGGCGTCGCGATTGTCGGAGTTGATCAGAGAAAAGATTGGCGAAGACTCGGCGTTGTCGCTCGAAGTTGCAAATCTTTCCGGCGGGTTTGTTTGTCCGCAGGCACGCGTGGCGGT
>CAYVWS010000034.1:2581-18006 GCA_964455535.1 uncultured Ignavibacteriales bacterium
GCGCCGGAACTGACCCGGTTGGGTGGTCCGCAGTGGGACAAACTCAAAGAGCGGACCGAAAAAGCTATCGCCGATATGGCCGAGGAACTTTTGCAGTTATATGCACAGCGCAAAGCGGCAACCGGATTCTCCTATGGCGAGGACAGCGTCTTCATGAAGCAACTGGAAGCGTCGTTTCCGTACGACGAAACAGTCGATCAGGAGAAGGCGATCAACGATGTCAAACGCGACCTTGGCGCTGAGCGGCCGATGGATCGTCTGATCTGCGGTGATGTCGGATACGGAAAGACCGAAGTGGCGGTGCGCGGGGCGTTCAAAGTGGTCGACTCCGGCAAACAGGTCGCGGTGCTTGTGCCGACGACCATCCTGGCGCAGCAGCACTATGCGACATTTGTCGAGCGAATGCGGGATTTCCCGGTGCGCATTGCGGTGATGTCGAGATTTCGTACCAATGCCGAATTGAAAGAAACTGCAGTCGCGCTCGCGGAGGGAAAAGTTGATATCGTGATCGGAACGCATCGGCTATTGTCGCAGGATGTCGTCTTCAAAGATCTCGGAATGCTCGTGATCGATGAGGAACATCGGTTCGGGGTAAAGCACAAAGAGCGACTGCGGCAGCTTAAGACCAGTGTCGATACGCTGGTGATGACAGCCACTCCGATTCCGCGAACGCTTCAGATGTCGCTGGTCGGGGTGCGAGATATGAGTCTCATCACCACCTCGCCCAAGGATCGTCTTCCGATTTCAACAGAAATTGTAGAATTCGATCCGGCGGTCATCGCCACTGCGATTCTGCGCGAGGTCGACCGCGGGGGACAGGTCTTCTTCGTACACAACCGCGTGCAGACCATCGAATCCATGCACAAATACCTGACCAAGATTGTGCCGCAAGTGGAGATCGGCGTGGCGCATGGCCAGATGCATGAACGGACACTCGAGGGAGTCATGCTGGCGTTTTTAGCGAAGCGATTTAATGTGCTGTTGTGCACGAGCATTATTGAATCAGGGCTGGATATTCCGTCAGCGAATACAATTATCATCAACCGGGCAGATAGATTCGGGCTGGCGCAGTTGTATCAATTGCGGGGTCGGGTAGGAAGAAGCGCAAGGCGGGCATATGCGTATTTACTCACGCCAACCTCGCGTGTACTCACTCAGGACGCACTCAAGCGCTTGCGCGCTCTGGAGGCGCATTCTGACTTGGGATCGGGATTTGCGCTGGCGATGCGCGATCTTGAGATCCGCGGCGCCGGAACCATCCTCGGCGCACGGCAATCGGGTTTCATTGAAGAGATCGGATTTGATCTCTACAATAGAATGCTTGAAGAAGCGATTGCTAAATTGAAAGGCGAGGAGATCAAGCGCCTGCCGGATACCAAGCTCGAACTCGACCTGGAAACGCATTTGGCGGAAACGTACGTGAACGATAATCAGCACAAAGTCGATATCTATCGGCGGCTGGCCGACGCCAGAAGTCTCGACGATGTCGAGAAGATTCGCGATGAAGTCTCCGATCGTTTTGGCCGTCCGCCGCAGTCGGCGACAAATCTATTCGATGCCGCGGCTGTCAAGATAGCGGCATCATTGCTGGAACTTGATAAAGTTACACTCAAGGGTGGAAAGGCGACGTTTTACCTCAGGCCGGAAAAGAAATTGACCCGTCATGAAGTCGAAGCGCTGCGCGGGGCGACCGAAGCGCCGATGGAGTTTTTGCTGCAGGGACACCCGCGAATTGTCATAGAATTGTCACGGATCGCCGAGACCGACCGCTTGTCGCATTTGAGAGGCGTATTGAGCAAGGTTTGAAGCGTCGCACTCGCGAAATTACTTGCCTCGACTTTTGCCGGGAGTATATTCCGGCCACTTCTGTATAAAGCACAAACTATTTTTGGAGGTCTGATGCGACATAGACTGGCGATAAGCGTGTGTTCGATGATTCTGATCGGTAGTGCGGTGGCCATCAAAGCCGATGACACCAAACCGGCCGACAGCTCGATGGCGACGATCTTCCCCGGCGAAGTTCACCTGAAAAATATCCGTCAGCTAACTTTTGGCGGGCAGAATGCCGAGGCGTATTTCAATCACGACGCTTCGCAGATTATTTTCCAGTCGAGTCGCGACGGTCACGATTGCGACGCGATTTATATCATGAACTCCGACGGCTCTAATGTGCATCAGGTGTCCAGCGGCAAAGGAACAACCACCTGTTCGTTCATACAGCCGGACGGCAAAGCCATTATCTATGCGTCGACGCAACTTGGTGGAGATTCGTGTCCGCCCAAGCCGGATATGTCGCGCGGGTATGTCTGGTCGCTGTACAAATCGTACGATATTTTCAAAGCCAATCCCGACGGCAGCAATGTAACCCAGTTGACCAAGACCGACGGATACGATGCCGAGGGAGTCTATTCGTTCGACGGGGAAAAGATAATCTTCACATCAGTCCGCACGGGTGATCTGGAGTTGTATACGATGGACCCCGACGGAAACAATGTCGAACAGATTACCAATTGGCCGGGATACGATGGCGGCGCGTGGTTTTCGTGGGACGGCAAATGGATTGTCTGGCGCGCCTCGCGACCGGTCGATTCGGCACTCGTTGAATATCAGAATCTGCTCAAAGAGGGGTTAATTCGCCCGTCAAAGCTCGAAATCTATGTCATGAATCTGGAAGATCGCAAGCCCATCCAGTTGACCAGTAATGCTGCGGCGAACTTTGCACCGTTCTTTCATCCAGACGGCAAGCGCGTGATTTTCTCGTCCAATGTCAATGACCCGAAGAAGCGGAATTTCGATATCTACATGGTTGACATTGCCACTAAGAAGATCGAGCAGATAACGTTTAACGATACCTTCGACGGCTTCCCGATGTTCTCGCCGGACGGGATGAAGCTCGTCTTTGCTTCGAATCGAAACGGGAAAGTCCCGCACGAGACAAATATTTTTATCGCGGATTGGGTGGACTGAAATTCAATGACCGTCAGGCCCTAAGGCCTGACGGCACTGTTATCTTGGGAATTCTATATCCCGCCGTTGTAGGTGATCAGGATTGATCCGAGTTCGCCGACCACGACGCCGTATCCCGACGACAAAAAGGCGCAGTTGAAAAGCGTGCGAGTAGTGCCGGAGTTCTGACGCCACCAGGTTTGTGTCGCAGGTTGATAGCGGATGATGGTGCCGTTGTCACCCACCGCCCAGCCGGTGTTGGCGTCGACAAAGAAAATATCATTCAGGTCGACGGTTTCACCAGAAGATTTCATCTCCCAATTGGCGCCGCCGTCGGAAGTGTACAGCATGATGCCGTTAGTCCCGACAATCCAGCCGTGGAGCGGATCGAGCATATTGATCGCCCACAGATCGGTAAAGGTCGGACTCGATTGGGCAGTCCAGTCGACGCCGTTCTCAGTGTGCAAGATAGTCCCGTGATTACCTACCACCCAGCCGGTGGTCGGCGAAAGGACATCTATGTCAGCCAGAGAAAATCCCGATGGGACAATCAGCTTCGTCCACGTCTTTCCGGAGTCTGTCGAGTGAGCCAGCATTCCTTTGGTTCCGGCGATCCAGCCGTTGGCGCGATCAGCAAACTGTACCCGCCAGAAGACGACGGTGTCGGGCGTGCCGAACCCGACGACTCTACGGTCCCAATTTGAGCCGCCGTCGGTGGTGTACATAAGTAAGCCGCTGTCGTGAACTCGTCCGACCGCCCAGCCATACTGATCGTCGACAAAATCAACGCCTCCCAGCTCGGCGAAATCGACATACTTGCGCGGCTCCCATGTCTGGCCGGCGTCGGTTGTTTTGAGCAGCACTCCGGAGTGCGCGGCGGTATTGCCAATGAATCCTGCGGCAACCGCGGAGGTGTCGTCGAGAATCTCAATCCCCCGTAGATCGAAAGAGATAGACACAGTGTTGATCGCCCAGGCGCGCGAAGTCAAACTTACGGGAATGACGACCACGGGTGTGACCGGACTTGAGGTCGTAATAATTATTGTATCGCGATATGATCCGGACAGCAGGCCCGCATTATCGATTCCGACTTGAATGACACCCGGAGTATTGCCGGCGGGATTGGAAAGGGTCAGCCAGGAATGGCTCTTGGCGGCAGAATATGATATTCCGTTGGCGCCGGTGCTGGTGATTGTCAGTGATTTTGTGCTGGGATCGGGTCCTTCAACCAAGGTCTCGAATTGGAAGAGCAGCGGCGAAACCTGTATGTCGGCCTGCACCGTCGCACTCACAGCTATGCGCTGAGGCGAATTGGTGGCGTTGTCGGAGGTGACGGTTATCGTGTCGTGATAGGTTCCTACCGGAAATCCCGAGACATACGCATACACATATATTGAGTCAGCGACCGTGCCTTTGATGACGACCATATCAAGCCAGCTTTGCAGATGGCTCACGCTAAAGTGAAGACTATCGACCCCGGCATTGCGAACGACAACGGTCTGGCGCGGAGGATTACCCCCGCCTGCGGCGCAGGTGAAGCTCAGCGAAGTAGACGACAATTCTATGATCGGCTTGCTGGGGGGACTGACCGTTTTTTCGTTACACGACACAGTCAGAATTAAACACAGCATCAACAGCGCCCCCACCACGCGCCGGCACGGCAGTACCAATGTCAACATCCTCTTCCTTTCGTCTCCTTCAAATACGACTGCAACCTATATAATGTTTAATCCGGCGCAAGATCGGCGTGAACGGTCTTTTCCGAAATAGTGTGCATCGATTGAGCAACACAGACCGGGTGGTCGGCAAACATCCGAAATCCGTTTGCAACCCTGCAAATTTCTGACACTTCCACAGAAACTCTGGTGAGCTGTGACGCTCCACCAGCGTCATTGTAACTAACGGCCATTCAATGGATTGCAGGCGGGGACAACTTCGGCCCGCTACGAAATCGGCGCAGGCATACCCTATGCTCTAAGGGCTTTCGGATGCATGACTGGAAGTAAGGAGTGAGACACGATGCTTGACGGGAAATTTCAGCGCGGCTTTTCAGCAGAACGACTCGCAACTACCGTAGAACCGAAAGTACGACGCGATGAGCGCGGGTATTTCATCATGTCGCTCTCGGAGAACACCAAGGTCTACTTCGAAGATTACTATGCCTTCATGCGCCGGACGTATGACCGGGCCGAAGCGGAGCGGAATCTGATTCGACGAAAGCTTTTGGAGACGCCGCGGTCGATGTCGGAGACTATCGCTTTCTATAGGGCAAAGCTGGTAATTGTCGATCTGCTGCAGCGGACCATTCGCCGCTTTTACACCGACGGTTCCAATCTTGGCGTGGTGATGACCCCGTGGTGTTTCGGAACGGTGGTCCTTGAAAAAGTGGAAGTGTACCGTGATCAGATCACGCGCGGAGAAGTCCACGACCCGAATATCGTAGAATTTCCTTACTACGTCGTGAAATACATCGACGAGATTTACAAGAAATGCCTCCTTGACCTGTTTGATTTTCCCGACCAGGCCTTTCAGATGCGCTGGCAGTATTCCGAACTGCTCAAGCGTTACTCGGCGGTCCTGTCCGATATCACCGTCCGCCTGCAGTCGGTGCTGACCTCGGTCAAAAATCTGGGTAATAAATAGTCCTCACTCCCTCTCCCATGACCCGTAAAGGCGCTCTACCTCCCGGAGCGCCTTAATTTTTTGCCCCTCAACGTGATGGCCCTAACTGCCGATATACAGGAGAGGCCGGAATTCCGATCTGGATACATCCAGTAGAGGAGTCCGGCGAAAAAACTATGGCTGTACTCGCTCCCAGAACGCGCGTTGACCAGAAATTCGTGCCGATTTTTCTGGATTCGATCCGGATAGATTCGGTTTTGAATTTCGATCTGTATATACAGGTCAACAGTCAGTTGGTTTTGTACCGGTCGGCCAATCTGGCGTTTACCGACCGGACGCGCCAGAAGCTTCTGGAGAACCGAGTCGATCGGCTCTTTGTGGCGCAGGAAGACCGCCACCATTATCAGAAATATATCGAACAGAACCTGCCGAAAATTCTCACCGATCCGTCGGTGCAGGAAATCAAAAAAGCGGGGATTCTGTATGAGACCTCGACTAATCTTGTGAAGGATGTCCTTTCGAATCCCACCTACGGTGAAAATATCACTCGCTCGAAGGAACTGGTGTCGAGTACAGTCGACTATATTCTCAAGGGACGCGATGCCTTCCTGAGTCTTTTGAAAATCACATCGTTTGACTATTACACCTACACCCACTCGGTGAACGTGTGTACTTTTGCCATCGCGCTGGCCCAGCAGATGGGGTACAAAGACGAACAGTTCCTGCACGAGCTGGGAACAGGGGCGCTTTTGCACGATGTCGGCAAGTCGCGCATTTCCGAGCGGATACTAAATAAGCGTTCAGCGCTCACACCGATCGAATTCGATATCATGAAGAAACACCCCAAATGGGGTGTTGAGATTCTCGAAGAGACTGACCAGATCAGCCAACAATCATATTATCCGGTGCTGCAGCATCACGAGCGCGGAGATCGCCGCGGATATCCGTCCGGATTGTCGCTTGATGAGATGCACATCTATTCCAAGATTGTTGCGATCACCGATTCGTTCGACGCGATGACAACCGAGCGAGTGTATCAGCGAGCGATGGAGACGTTTCCGGCGCTGAAGATCATGTTCGCCCTTAAGGGTGCGTACGATGAAGATCTTCTCAAGGGTTTTGTCGATCTGATGGGCCCAAGCGGCCTCGCTGAATTGTAATCGATTCTTTTCACTTCATTTTAGAAACCACAACATTGCTGCGGCGCAGCCAATTCTATATATATCTCCAAAACGAATTTGCTTTTTGGAGACCAACATGCGTGAAATAATCAAGACCGACCAGGCGCCCGCCGCAATCGGACCGTATTCGCAGGCCATCAAAATACCCTGCGGCAAAATGATCTATTGCTCCGGGCAGATTCCGCTCGATCCGAAGACAGGTCAGGTCGTCGGCACCACCGGCGCGGAGCAGTGCCGTCAGGTAATGGAGAATATCAAAGGGCTATTGAATGCGTCCGGGTCGTATCTCGATCAAGTGATAAAGACCACGATCTTCTTGACTGATCTTGCCGATTTCGCCTCGGTGAATGAAGTCTACGGTTCGTATTTTCCGACCAATCCGCCGGCGCGCTCGACAGTGCAAGTATGCCGATTGCCCAAGGATGTGCGGGTTGAGATCGAAGTAATCGCGATGCAGTAATTGTGATCTAGCCGAGTTTTCGCATCAACGCGATCTGGCCGGCGTGGTAGATGTCGTGCTGGACAACGCCATGCAAAATCTGATATGGTGTGGCGCGCTGTGTCGGGAATGGTTTGTCCAATTGTCGGTCAGATAGTTTCTCTGCGGCATCGACAAGTAGCTTGTGCGATTTTTTCAATTTCGCGAGCGTCTTCTTCCAGGCAGCGTCGCTGGTGTCGGTCACCGCAGGGAAATTCTCTTCGTCAGTTGGTACATACCGTTCACCAGAAATGCGCCGCCGTGCAGTGTCTTTCCAGCAAACAATGTGCAGCACAATTTCCCAGCAAGTGTGGCTGTTGCCTACTCGCCATCGAGCCGCTTGTTCGGCCGTGACGCCTTTGAGTAGTTCGAGCACCGAGGGGCCGTGCCAGGCCTCGCCTTTGAAGCCGGCGTTGATTTGCGCAATGATGCGATTGATTTCGGGCATGGGTGAATCTCCTTGTCCGACAGATATACGCAGAATGAGTTGCGTGCGAAATCACAAAGGTATCGAAAACCCCTCACCTGTCACTTCGTGACATCCTCTCCCCGAGGGAGAGGAGTTCGTGTCGACTTTAACGAAATTGGCGGACGCATCTCCTTCTCCCGCTGGGAGAAGGTGCCCGAAGGGCGGATGAGGGGTTGTCAATCCGTCGTAGGTCACTCGCGTCATCGCGGGTGACATTTTCTTTTGGCTCAACGATGTCAACCCCGAAGACGGGATTGACCTACGAACAGAATAGAAAGGTCATGCCCGCCTTGAGCGGGCATCTGTCTTCATCCGGAATAAAGATGGACCCCCGCTCTGCGGAACGGCTGAAGCTGTTCCTTGTCGGGGGTGACAGGAAAAGCCGGGTTGACGGGGGTTTGCGAATTCTCTGTGCGAGGCAGGCTTCCTGCCTGCCCGTGCTCTACTTCACCGGGGTCGGCTTGTGGTCTTTGTCGATGGCGACCATTGTAAACATGCCATTTATGGCCAGTTCGCGGGTGTCGGAAAACATCCGTTCTAAATAGACTTCGACTTTAATCTGAACGCTAGTGGTCCCGACTCGGACTACTTTGCCTATCAGCTCGCACAGGGTGCCGGGGGGGATCGATTTGGTGAAGTCGATCCGGTCAAGCGAGACGGTCACATACTCCTGGCGCGAAAAGCGGGTGGCGGTGATGAAGGCGACTTCGTCCATCCACTGCAGAGCGGTACCGCCGAAGAGGGTGTCGTAGTGGTTGGTGGTGTGGGGGAAGACCGCCTTGACCACGCGGGTCTCGGAGGCGGCGATTCGGTCGTTTAACGGCTGGGGCATTTAGTTCTCCTGTCTGCTCGCAATAACCCGAATGTGTACAGAAAGTTCGAGGCCAAAGTAATACTCGATGGCGGCGCACAGGAATGTGCGCCAACCACAATCTTCACCAATGTGGATAACTCCCTGAAAATACCGAATCGTACGATCTTCGATTCTCCCTGATCGGCGGTCATAGGCCGAAAATATCCAAAATCAGGTTGACAAGCCCAAGAGCCGGAATATATTGGCCCCGAATTAATTTGGCTGGAAGGGCCATTATGACCCCTATTCCACCAACGCCTGGCCAAAAGCGCGGACGTGAGTACGCTCAAATTGGCCTACTGGCGATGGTCCCGGCGATACTCATAGCCGCACCGTTGGTCGGCTTTTTTGCCGGACGATGGGCCGACGGTAAATTCGGCACAGCTCCCTGGCTCATGATTGTTGGAATCGCGCTGGGATTCGCCGCCGCGGCAAGTGAAATTTGGAACTTAGTGCGCAAGTCGCAAGAGATCGAACGTCAGAACGAGAAGGACAAGGAACGGTAAGTGGGACTTGAGTTTATCTATCGCACACTGCGAACCACAGGGATCGTTCTGCTTGTTATTTTGCCCTTCTTGATGTACTATTTCGGCATTTGGCCCGCGCTGGCGGTCTTTTCGGGAGGCGTGTGGGGGATACTCAATCTCTGGTTCATCATGCACGTCGTGCGGGTCTCGATTCGACCGGAGGGGGTAGACAAACAGAAGATGATCGGTCTGCTTCTATATAAGTTTCCGGTGCTCTATCTCTCAGGTTATTTCCTGTTGAAGATCGAGCATTTCAATCCGGTGCACCTTCTGATTGGTGGTGGGGCAGTGTTGGCTGTGATGGTTCTTAAGGCCGCCGGCCGCCTGATGCTCGGTCTCGATCTGACAACAGAACAGAAGCAAACCGGCGTACAGGGGGTCCTCTAAGATGTTCAGCTGGCTTGGGACTATCATCGCTGTTAATGCGCCGTGGCTGACACAAGTTGTCGCGACAGCGGCGGAGGGCGCGGCCCATGAAGAAAAGTCGTCGCCGACCCAGTTGCCAAGCTTGGCCAAGATGCTGGTGCACTGGCTTGGACCCGAATACGAGTGGATCGAGCACTGGGTCAATATCATTTACGCACTGTTGACCTCGATCATACTGTGCGTCGTCGCGATCACCGTGTATCGCAAGCGCAATCTCAAAAATCCCGGGCCATTCCAGAATTTCATCGAGATGCTGGTCGAAGGGATGTACAATTTTCTCTACGGAATTCTCGGACACGAGACTAAGAAGTATGTGCCATTCTTAGGCACACTCTTTTTCTATATCCTGATGAACAATCTCTGGGGTGTGGTGCCGCTCGGTCATGCGCCGACGACCAGTATCAATATTACGGCGTCGCTGGCGATTATCGTTTTTCTCTACGCCCAATACACCGGACTTCGCCGCCTTGGACTGGTCGGCTATCTTGATCACCTGGCGGGAAATCCGCGCGGCGCGATTATGTGGGCGCTGGTGCCGCTTATGCTCCCGATGCACATAATTGGTGAGATCGCCAAACCGTTCAGCTTGGCCCTTCGTCTATTCGGCAATATAACCGGTGAAGATATTCTGGTGGGAGCGTCGGTGATGCTCGGCATCATGACGCTGTCGTTCATGCACTCGCCGGTCGGAATTCCATACAATGTGATCACCATTCCGCTCGGACTCATGTTCTCGACCATTCAGGCGCTGGTGTTCACGTTGCTATCGACGATTTATATTTTGATGATGCTGCCGCATGAGGAGCATCACTGATTCCGCAAACAGTGAGATACATATAGGATACTTTCAGGAGGATACGATGGATTATCAATCAATGTTGGCGTGGGCGCTTCCGATGGGCGTGGGACTCGCGGCAGTCGGTTCCGGTCTTGGACTTGGTCGTGCCGTCGGCTCGGCGATGGAAGCGATCGGTCGTCAGCCCGAAGCGGCCGGCAAGATTCAGACGGCCATGATCATCGGCGCGGCGCTTATTGAAGCGTTGACCATTTACGCGCTGGTGGTGTTCTTCATCATGTTCGGCAAAGTTGGTGGCTGAGCAAACAATCACTGCATTACCGCCGGTCGATCACGCTTCGTGAGCCCGGCATGGAGTAAGCATGAGTTTTGAGTGGCAACAATTAGTCACCCACGCCATCGGCTTTTTGATCACCCTGTGGATTTTGAAAAAATTCGCCTGGGGGCCGTTGCTTGCAATGCTTGAAGAGCGGCGCAACACGATCACCGGTGAGTTCAAGAAAATCGACGATGAAAAAGCGGCGGTCGCCAAACAGGCGGCCGATTACGACGCGAAGATGAAACAGATCGACGCGGATCGTCGCGCGAAAATCGTCGAAGCGGTCGAAGAAGGCAAGAAGGTCGCGGCCGATATCAAAGCCGCGGCGCAGGCCGAGGCCAAAGATCTGCAGACGAAAAACAAAGCCGAATTGGAACGTGAAGTCGCCAAAGCCAAAGTCCAGCTCAAGGAAGAAATGATCGCGATCACGATGTCCGCCGCCGAGAAACTGGTGCGCGAGAAGTTAAGCGATCAGAAGCACCGTGAGTTGATCGGCAAGTATATCGAAGAGGTCCAGAAAGCGTAAGTTGCGATGATAGCCGAACAGGTTTCACAACGATACGCCAAGGCCCTATTCATGGCGGCCAAAGATCGCAATCTGGTCGATCAGGCGTATCAGCAGTTTGATGCGCTGAAAAAAGTCATCACAGCCGATCCGGCGATGATCAAATTCTTGACCGCGCCGCAGGTGGTCGACCACCACAAAGAAGAACTGATCAAAACGGTCTTCGGGCCGCGCCTCGAAAAGCTCTTCGTCGAGTTTCTTTTTGTGCTTCTGGAAAAGCACCGCATCGGATTTCTGCCGCAGATTATCGACGCTTTCGAAAAGCTCGTCGAAATCGAAAAAGGCATGGTGCGGGTGCGAGTGATTACTGCGGTGGTGATGTCGGCCGACGAAGAGCGCAATGCAATTGCGCAGTTGGCCTCTCGCACCGGAAAGAAAGTAATCCTGGAAAAGAAAGTTGATCCGTCGATTATGGGCGGAATGATCACGATAATCGATGATGAGATCATCGACGGTTCAGTGCGACACGGTCTGAAAGTGATCGAGGCGCAGCTGGCCAAAGTCAAGGTGGCCTGAGCCGCCCGTCAAAATTGTAAGTAGTGTGAATGTGAATAAGGAGTTCGTGAATGGCTCTCAATCCTGAAGAAGTCTCATCAGTCCTTCGAAAGGAAATTGAGCGGTACGACACCAAGCTCGAAACCGAGTCGGTGGGCACGATTTTACAGGTCGGCGACGGGATCGCCCGCATCTGGGGTCTGGAAGATGTCCAGATGTCGGAGCTGGTTGAATTTCCCGGCGGGATCATGGGAATGGTGCTCAATTTGGAATCGGACAATGTCGGTGTCGCCGTGTTCGGTTCGGATACGCACATTAAAGAAGGCGACGCCGTTCGTCGCACCGGACGAGTGGCGCAAGTGCCGGTTGGTCCGGCGCTCGTGGGACGCGTGGTCAATCCGCTCGGTCAGCCGCTTGACGGCAAGGGACCGATCGTCACCGACAAGTTCCGCGTGATCGAAGGCAAAGCGCCGTCGGTGGTGGAACGTCAGCCGGTAAAAGAACCGGTGCAGACCGGACTGAAGGCAATCGACTCGATGATTCCGATCGGTCGCGGCCAGCGCGAATTGATCATCGGCGACCGTCAGACCGGAAAGACAGCAGTCGCGCTCGACACGATTATCAATCAGAAGGGTTCCGGCGTTCAGTGTTTCTATGTCGCGGTCGGGCAAAAGGCCTCGACTATCGCGCAGGTAGTGGAGACACTTCGCAAATTTGGCGCGATGGAATTCACGACCGTAGTGGTCGCGACTGCGACCGATCCGGCGCCGCTTCAGTATATCGCCCCCTACGCCGGTTGTGCGATGGGTGAAGAAGTCATGTTCAACGGCGGCCACGCGCTTTGCATCTACGACGACTTGTCCAAACAGGCCGCGGCCTATCGCCAGTTGTCGCTTTTGCTTCGCCGCCCGCCGGGCCGCGAAGCATATCCGGGCGACATTTTCTACTGCCACTCGCGCTTGCTTGAACGCGCCGCGAAACTGTCCAATGACAAAGGCGGCGGATCGCTTACCGCTCTACCGATTATTGAAACGCAGGCAGGCGACGTGTCGGCCTATATTCCGACCAACGTGATTTCGATCACTGACGGCCAGATATTCCTCGAGTCTGAATTGTTCTTCTCGGGAATTCGCCCGGCGATCAACGTCGGTATCTCGGTGTCGCGCGTAGGCGGTAACGCCCAGACCAAGATGATGAAACAAGTCGCCGGTTCGCTTAAGCTCGACTTGGCGCAGTACCGTGATCTAGCGGCGTTCACTCAGTTCGGATCCGATCTGGACGAGGGCACGCGCAAACAGCTCAATCGCGGCGAAAAAATGGTCGAACTGTTGAAGCAGGGTCAGTATGTGCCGCTTCCGGTGGCCAAACAGGTGATGATCATCTGGGTTGGCTCACGCGGGTATTTCGACGATGTCGCTACCGCGGCGATGAGCAAATTCGAGAAGGAATTCTTCGCCTTCTGCGATAAGAGCTATCCGGATATCGAGCCGACGCTCGACAAGGAAAAAGCGATTTCTCCCGCGACCGAGGCCAAGCTCAAAGAAGCGACCGAGAAATTCAAAACGCAGTTCAAGGCATAACGATACGGAGAGATTGAGACAGGTCGATGGCTACACTTCGGGAAGTTAAGAAGCGAATACGGTCGGTGGTTTCCACCCGTCGCATCACCAAAGCGATGGAGATGGTGGCCGCCGCGAAACTCCGTCGCGCCCAACAGCGGGTGGAGCAGGCGAAGCCGTATGCGCATAAGCTCGACGAAATGCTCAGTCATTTGGCGGCTGGGTCGTCTACCGAAATCAAGCATCCGTACTTTGAAGAACGCCCGGTTCGCAAGCGCACGGTGGTCGTGCTCGCAAGTGATCGCGGTCTGTGCGGCTCATTCAATACCAACATCCTGCGTCGGACGGATAGTTATCTGGCCGAACAGAAGGGTGTGGAGATTGAACTCGTCACCATCGGCAAGAGGGCGTACGATTATTACAAGCGCCGCCCGCATAAGATCGTCAGTCACTATGGTGACTGGTCGGGTGTGCCGAACTTTGACCGTATCCGCGATATCGTCAAAATGCTGACCGAGCGGTTTACAAGCGGCCAGACTGATGAGATCGTCGTGATCTTTACGAGGTTTTTGTCACTGGTTCGCTACAAAGTTGAATGCGATAAGTATCTGCCGGTGGCAAAGCCAAGTGTTGGTACTGACACGCATCATGGCTTGCAGCTGGAATACATTTTTGAACCGTCAGCTGAAGAAATCTACTCGGCGCTCATGCCGAGTTACGCGGTCACCAAAATGGTGACGGCGATGGTTGAATCGTTTGCGTCCGAGCACGGTTCCCGCATGATGGCGATGGGGAATGCGACAACCAACGCCGGCGAGATGATTGACACGCTGACGCTGGATTACAATAAAGCGCGCCAGGCGCAGATCACCAAGGAACTCCTTGAAGTGGTCGCCGGCGCCGACGCCCTCAAGGGTTGATGCTGGAAAGATGTTGTTAGAGATAGATCGGAGTATGTTGCATGGCTGAGAATATCGGCAAAATAGTTCAGATCATCGGCCCGACGGTCGACTGCGAGTTCGCGTCGGATAATCTGCCGGGCATTCTGAACGCGATCAAAATTGTCGACGAAAAACAGGGAATCAACCTGACAGTCGAAGTCGCGATGCATATCGGCGACAATATCGTGCGATGTGTCGCGCTGGCCTCGACTGACGGACTTGTCCGCGGCATGAAGGCAGTCGATACCGGATCGCCGATTACGGTGCCGGTCGGCGAGAAGTCGCTCGGGCGCGTGTTTAATTTGATCGGCGAACCGATCGACGGCAAAGGCGCAATGCCGGCCGGTACGAAGCGTTCTCCGATCCATCGCGCCGCGCCGGCTTTCGATGAACAGGTCACGCGTGTCGAGATGTTCGAGACCGGTATCAAAGTCATCGACCTGCTCGAACCGTACTCCAAGGGCGGAAAAGTCGGACTCTTCGGCGGCGCCGGTGTCGGCAAGACCGTTATTATTCAGGAATTGATTCACAATATTGCGACCGAACACGGCGGATACTCGATCTTCTGCGGCGTGGGTGAACGTACCCGCGAAGGCAACGACCTGTACCTTGAAATGACCGAATCGGGCGTTATCAGCAAGACCGCGATGATGTTCGGCCAGATGAACGAACCGCCGGGTGCCCGCCTTCGCGTGGCGTTGTCCGGTCTGACGATGGCCGAGTATTTCCGCGACGAAGAAAATCGCGACGTGCTTCTGTTTGTCGATAACATCTTCCGTTTCGTGCAGGCCGGCTCGGAAGTGTCCGCGCTTCTGGGACGTATGCCGTCGGCGGTGGGTTACCAGCCAACACTCGGCACTGAAATGGGCGCGCTGCAGGAGCGTATTACTTCGACAAAGTCTGGCTCGATTACGTCCGTGCAGGCGATTTATGTGCCCGCCGACGATTTGACCGATCCGGCTCCGGCAACGACCTTCTCGCACCTTGATGCCACCACCGTGTTGTCTCGGCAGATTGCGTCGCTTGGCTTGTATCCTGCGGTCGATCCGCTCGACTCGACTTCGCGTATTCTCGATCCGCTTATTGTCGGCGAAGAGCATTACAAGGTCGCGCGCGGTGTGCAGGAAATTTTGCAGCGCTATAAAGACCTGCAGGACATTATCGCCATTTTGGGTATCGACGAACTTTCCGAAGACGACAAAGTCACCGTGCAGCGGGCGCGCAAAATCCAGCGCTTCCTGTCGCAGC
>CAYVWS010000035.1:0-17842 GCA_964455535.1 uncultured Ignavibacteriales bacterium
GGAAGGCGTAGTCCACGGTGGAGTTGGCCTTGGTAACCCACCCTTTAGGGTGGGCTTTGTGGAAATACGATGCTCCGTCAATAATCTGATCCCACCGCAAGCGGTGGGGCACCGAAGATGCCCGACTGTCACCCCGGCGAAGGCCGGGGTCCAGTCTTTTATGATTGGTTCTTATTCCAGCGACGTGTCGAGCGTAGTCGAGACACGAACAAAACTGGCCAATGAACCCGCATCTCGACTACGCTCGATGCGTCGGTTCACTTGAACACCGCACCACTCGGAGGCTCTTAAATGACCGATCTTGAAATGCTCCGCCACACCGTCGCCACGCTCGCCTACCGCGCGGGAAAAACTATGCGCGGGGCGCCGGCCTCGTTTGCTGATTTCAAACCGGGGGCGACTTCGAAAACACCGGTCGAAATTGTCGCGCACATGGGCGATTTATTCGACTGGGGGTACACACTGGTTACCGGCGAATGGAAATGGAACAACTCGACGCCATTGCCGTGGGACCAGGAAGTCGCGCGTTTTTTTGCCGCGCTCAAGAAATTCGATGATGCGCTGGCGAGCCAACCGATCAAGATGGAGTTGACCAAGATATTCCAGGGGCCGATTGCCGACGCCCTCACCCACACCGGACAATTGGCATCATTGCGGCGCTTAGCCGACTGCCCAATGAAAGGCGAGTCTTACGCCCGCGCAGAGATCGTGATCGGCCGTGTCAGCTTTGAGCAAACACCGGCCAATCCGAAGTATGAGTTTGATTGAGGGGGGGATTGAACGGGCGCTGGTGCAATATCGTCGATTGGTTAAAGACAGGGGATGGAATCAAGTGCGGATTGTTGCGTTTGGACTGATTATTCTCGCGATGGTCGGCTGCGGCGGACATCGTTCAGGAGAGAGAATCTCAGGAGAAGAGCCCCTTCCCTGGTACTTGCCTCCTGTGTGGAACGCTGATCCCTGGACTCAATCTCTACGAACAGTCATCGTTCCGTCAAGTATATCAGCTATTCGAAAACAGGACGCTATCGTGTTCTTCTTTGACAGCACAGCGACTCGACCAACCAAAGTGTGGGGCGGCCAAAGGATGTGTGACGGAACTCGAGTAGAAGTTTATCACTATACCAACGGAACCCGAGAGCTAGTCAGTTCTAGGTTGATCGCTTCCGCCAATCCGCTCGCTATTGAAGTATTCAGCTTGGACTCCTTGAAGTACTCCCAACTGATCCAAGAGTACAACAGCACCGTAGTGGAACTCACGCTTTTTGAGACTGACATTCCTCCCCAGAGATTCTGGAGACCGGAGGCTACTTCGAAGTTTCAAATAATTTGGCAGGGGAGATTTCGATTGCCGGAGATTGCAAGATGAGTAAGGCGAGATTGCTTCGCCCGAAGCGGGCTCGCAATGACTTGGGGTGATCGCCACATCGAGTCCGCAAACGACGGATTCGAGTCGAAGACGGGCAGGCAGGATGCCTGCTGCGCACGGAGTAAGAGACGCCCTTCGACTCCGCTCAGGGCGACGTTCCGATCACCGAGCTCTGGGTGTTGAACGGTCGTTCAGCTCAGCAACGAAGATGTTACCTTGTACAAAGAAATTGTGTGCAGCTCTGAAGAATTTGGCTGCTGAAGTCGATCTGCAAGTCTATCGTAAATCTGTGGTGAGCGCGTTAGCGTCGGGCTGAGCGGAGTCGAAGCCCGTTTCTCATCCCACAATCACATCCACCTCTTAAACAACTTCAGTATCCCCTGGTCCCAGCCGACACGGTGGGTGACGCCGGTTTTCCCCTGATGCAAGAGTTCGTCTTTGTGCTCAAGGTACCATTTGTGCGACGAAATCAGCGCGTCCTGATTTGAGTTGTTGGCCTTCCAGCCGAGCTTGGTTTCGATCTTCTCGGTCGAGACAAAGCTGTCTTTGTCGGCGGTGCCGTAGACCCATTTGTAAAGCGGCGAGACTTTCATGAATTCAAAAACCGCCAGTGCGCCCTTGACCAGTGGCGCGGGAGTCGGCATGACGCGAGCGCCGTTGCCGGCGAAGTCGCAAAGCGCGCCGACATCGATTTTCACTTTCTCAAATCGCTGAGCGCCGACATTGAAAATATCGTTGGCGACATCGGGCGGCGCCGATCCGGCCAGCGAGATTGCCTCGATCAGATCGGTGACTTCGAGCAGTTGATAGAGATTGTTCCCCTTGCCGATGATCGGGATTCGTTTGCCCGAATCGACCCAGTCATAAAGAATCTGAAAGACTCCGAGTCGCGCGGTGCCGATAAATGTTTTCGGGCGAATGACCGGCACACACATTCCCTGTTTGCGGAATTCGGCACAGACTTCTTCGCCGATAATCTTGCTCTCGCCGTAGGCGCCGACTCCGTGCACCGGATCGGTTTCGACCAGCGGATGTTTGTCCGGGACACCGTAGACGGCTGTTGAACTGATAAATATAACCCGCTCGACATTGCACTTTTTGGCCTGCTCAAGGGTGTTGCGCACACCGGCGATATTGGTCGACATGATTTCTTCGCGCGGCCAAAGCGGGAGCGCGGCGGCGCAGTGGACGATGATATCAATGCGGTTGTCTTTGATGAGCCGATACATTTTGTCGGCGTCGCGGACATCGACATTGACCAAAAGCGACCCGGCCGGATATTCGCCTTCGAAAAACGGCGCGATATCGTTAAAGGCCATGAACGAGGCGCCGTAGCGCGGGAGGTTCTGCGCAAGGTGGTAACCCAAGAAACCGGCGCCGCCGGTGACTAATACACGCTTGTTTTTCATGAACTACACTTGTCCTATTCTGCTCCGTCTACTCAACAAATGAGGACGCCCAACGGCGTCCTCTTTGTACAATATAGCGCAATTTCGGATTCGGACAAGACCGAATCAACGAGCGGAATCAGTCCCTGAACGCGTCGGCTTTCTTTTCGCCGTGACCGCCGGTCATCCCGGGACCGTAAAGAATCGCGTTCATGAGCAGACGTCGCGTTCCCCAGAAATACCCACGGAAATTCGGCTCGTCGGCGAACATGATAATCTGCCCGCCGCCATGGGATTCCTGCGTGAGATAGGCCGAGTTGGCAACGCGGGCCCGGGCCTCGGGCCACAAGAGGCCTGATACACGCAGCGTATTTTCATCGGCGAACCGTCCGGCCGTTTTCACCGGCGAAGTAGCAAGAAAGACCGAGCTTCCGGAGTACAGGACAGTCACGACCGAATCTGTGCCGTAGTTGAGCCAAAATTCGGGATCGAGATTCACACGCAGGAATGCGCCCTGCGGCGAGAACTTGCTCTGAAAACTTTCGAGTTCTTTGGCTTCCTCCGATGACAGCGACGGAGCTGCGTCCTTTTTCTTTTCGGCCGGAGCTTTCTCCGGATACCAAAGTGAAATCGTATCTACTGCTGCGACCGCCTGCTCGCGTTCCAAACTCTTGGTGTATTTGTCGAGTTTATCAAGAACTTGTCCGCGCGAGCGAACCATCGAAAGCCCGGTCGACGAATCGGCCGCCCACGACATCGCATTGCCGATACAGATCAGGGTGCCGCCGCCGTTTATCCAGGTATCGATATTCTCTTTGCCGTTGTTGCCAATGCGGTCACTAAGCGGACCCCATGACGACGGGACAATGATCACGTTGTAATCTGACAAGTCGCCGTAGCGCAGATCGTCGGCTTCCAGAAGCGAATGCGGCATGCGCAGTTCGTTGTCGATCAGATTCCAGATCGAGCCGACGGAATTGAAATCGATGCCGTTGCCGGTGACGATGGCGATATGCGGTGCAGTCAAGAGGCGATAGGCGGAAGCTCCCAAAGACGCGCCGTCGGTGGCGCTGAAGGTATGCACGCCGATCACATGTACTCCGCACTCTTGCGCAATCGGCTGAAGGGTTTCGGCAAGCGAGTCGGGATTGCCTCGCACCCGCATGACCAATGATCCACGAGTGAAGCTGTGGCCTTCAACGGTGAACGGTCGCTCAGCCGAGTAGACATTTATCCCCTGTGCAAAGGCCGCAATCAGGAATTTCGCCGTTGCCTCTCCCTCATTGTTGACGATAAATGCGGCGAGCGGTCCGGCGTTGACAATCTGGCCCTTCTCGATTTCGACTGAAGTCACCGGTTCGAGTCGAACGCTTATCGGCGACGTTACCGAATAGGCCTTGAGATTGTAAGCCAGCGGCAGCGACCAAGTCGTTACATCGTACATCCGCGATTCGTTTTTCTTTTGGACAAAGCGGCGTTCTTCTTCGAGCATCGACAATTTCAGTTTCGGGTCGAACTCCAGAATCGCTTTGGCCAGCGCTCCCTGCGGCTGGGCGGTAGAAACAATGTAGGATCCCGCCGGAATCTTGACGCCGCTCACCTTAGCGCCATACGTATCCGTTCCAGTGATAGCGGTCTCGGCAGTTGTCTTGGAAACTTCAATGCCCTGTTTCAAAAGCGTGTTGACGAAACTGGCTTGCTTAAGGCGATCGCGATCGGGCGGGAACACATAGGCGAGATTCGTTCGCCGGCCCTGTTCAACGACGCCCACGCGTACCGCGCGGTAGTCGCGGAGGATATCGTCACGGTGAGTAGAGAGAGAATTGAGGTTCGCCACACTCGATACGATCTGATGGTGCACTGCTTCGTGATACGTCAGCAGATAATCATCCGATTGCTTCACCATCGCTCCGCCGACGCGTGCCTGTTCATACAGCAGTCCGATCGTACCCGAGTAGGCCGACCAGGAGCCGCCGTAACCGGGATACCAATCCTCGTTCCACTCTCCCGAATAGTGCGGCCAGCCGAATTGGTCGAGCGCGGTACCTTGTTCGGATCCGAATATCTCTGACCACTTCTTGACGGTCTCGGGCAGATTGTAATTGATCGGCTCGCGCGGTGGGTTGTGCAGAAAAGAACCGTCGGGTTCCATTTCGTGAGCGTCGACCGCGATTTGCGGCAGCCATTTGAGAGTGGTGGCGATGCGTCCTTCCGTTTCCGGTTGAGTGACCAGCGCCCAGTCGCGATTCATGTCAAACCAATAATGATTACCGCGCCCCCAGGGCCAGTGGCCGCTGTGCTCCAATGCGCTCATATTATAGTTGGGCACATACCCGCGGTACGATTCAAGCATCGACAGGAATCGTTCGCGGCCGTCTGGATTTTGTATCGGATCGATGATGATGACCAGCCGATCCAGCAACTGTTGCGGCCAGCTTCCGCTCACGGCGGCGTAGTGATAAATCAGCGCAACCGCGGCGTCGACACCGGAGCACTCGTCGCCGTGGATGGAGTACCCCAGCCACGCTACCGCCGGTATTTTTCCGATCATGGCGTTGGCCGTGGCGGCGGGTGTTTTGGGATCGGCGAAAGCGGCGTGATCGGCAAGAATCTTATCGAGATTGGCAATATTTTCGGGCGATGAAATAATCACATTATAAAGGGCGCGACCTTCGTGAGTCTTCGCGTGCTCTTCGATCTTCACGCGCGGCGACTTGCCGTCAAGCGCCTTGAGATAGGCAACCAGCTCTGCATACCGAAGCGGCCACTGGCCAAGCGGCCGCTGCAGATAGCTGTTCGGATGCGGAATGCTTGGATCGTAGACAGCGCCGGGGAAGAACGGCGAGGTATCGACCGGAACATCGGGCGACCAGGACGGGTCGTACGCGAATAAACTCGCGGACATCGCGAACGAAATCATCAGGAGTGCACAGACCGGCAACAATCGCCGCATGGATACCTCGCTTGGTTTGTTGGTTGGGGTAAAGGTATGTCGACAGATCATAACCGTCAATACGGACGCACAGTGCCCAAGATGCGCTGAATTCAGAATCGAAGCGCGAGCGAGACAGTACCGCCGCCGTGCGGATCGGGCAGTACGCCGACCGAGAATTGGTCGTTGCGCTTATTGCTGGGTGATCCGGACAGATGGGCGTCGACATAGGCGTCGAACATCGAAACGAAGGTGGTCAGTCCGAAAAACCAGATGAACTTGTTGCGGTCCGACCGTTCGGTATCGTAGATAATGTGAACGGAGCGTCTTATGTTTTCGTCGGTTGCGGCGTCGAAGCGCGCCTTGTGTGCGTGCGCCGCCTGACCGTGCTGAATCGCTTTCACCGCAAACCAGGTCTCGAGTCCGGCGAACAGTGTTGCCTTGAACCAGCGGCGATTCCCCATCTGCCCCAGGCCGGGCACGACCATCGACTTGAACAGCGCGCCGGTTGGACTCTGAATCAGGTGCTTTTCGAGATTCACCGAGTTGGTGACATCGCCGGCCGGATGCTGCTCCATCTGCGGGACAAAAGTGAGTGTGTCCTTTGAAGGCAGGGAATCAGCAGGCGCGGTCTGGGATTGAATCGACGCGGCAATCAGAAAAGCCGACCCCAGGCCGCAGAGTTGTCGCCACCAGCGCATGCCTCTTCTACCCCAGAAGCAGAAGTTGTTTCTCGTGAATAGTGATATCGAGCGAGTTGGTTTGCAGTTTGACCAGTTCACCGTCGACATAAAGGGTTCGCCCTTCGGTCGGCTGGCAAAGAATCGAACGGCCGCGATAGACACAGACTTCGTTGCCAAAGAGATAATTCCGTTTGTAAATCTGACGCACAAAGTTGGAATAGTTGCCCAATAGAGGACGCTGGTCGCACAGGACTTCGATGAGGCCGTCGTCGGGAATCGAGGCCGGCGAAAACGGCAGGCCGACCGAGTACGGCAAGAGATTGACATTAAGAAACACCGGCTCGAAGTCGATTTTGACGGCGTCGACTTTGAGAAGTGTTTTCTGCATTTTTACATTCGCCGCGGCCTGAGCGCCCAAACGCGACCAGCCGATGCCAAACATCGGCGTACGTTTGCCGTCAAGCGCGGTCAATAACTCCGGCACAAGGCCGAGTCCGATCGAGGTAAAAAACGGGCGGTCGCCGACCACGCCGACATCGAGCTTGCGATAATTCCCGGCCAGTATTTTATCAGTGGCGGTGGAAATTTTTGCATCGCCATAAATGGAGCGAACGAGATTGTTGAAACGTCCGGTGGGAATAACTCCGACCGGCAAATCGGCGTCATGCGCGGCGCGGGCCACAAGATTGAATGTGCCGTCGCCGCCAACTGAAATCAGGCCGGTAATTTTGCCGAACCGCGTGACATTGGGGTGAGTATCCCCCGGCACCAATCCAGCCAGAACTTTCGCCCGATGGACCATCGCCAGAGCCGCGTCCGGCTCCTCAACCGTGTAATGCCCGCCTGTCTTCTTGATTTCGGCCACGAGCGAATCGATCGCTCCCCGCGAAAAGGCGGCGGCTTTCGGATTGACCAGAATGCCCCAGTGGGCGGTAGTTCCGGGAGTCGGTTTTTGACGGCGTTGGCGCTGCATCGTGCGCAGTATAACCAATTCGGCCGCGCTACTCAATTGTAACTTGCTGTGCCTGACCACGTTTGTGCGGGACTATTGAATCTTGATTAACCCCGGTCGGGCGAGTATACTGTCGACGAATGTCCTCATCGTCAGCAAATATCTCATCCCGGCCGGCGTTTGCTCTTTGGGCGCCGTTTGTCGCGCTGGTCGTAGTCTATCTGCCGGCGCTGTACGAACTGGTGACTACCTGGTCACAGGACGCCAACTACTCGCACGGCTTCTTGGTCCCGCTGGTTTCCTTGTGGCTGGTCTGGCAAAAACGGCAGCAGTTGAGCGCCGCGACAACTTCGGTCAACGCGGGCGGGCTGGCGCTGATTATTTTCAGCATGTTGCTCTTTGTGATCGGTAACGGCGGCGCGGAGTATTTTACTGTCCGCGTGTCGTTCGTCATGGCGCTCTTCGGAGTTGTCTGGTACCTCTTCGGAGGGGAGATTGTCAAATTAGTCTGGTTTGAACTCTGTTTTCTTTTCTTCATGGTGCCGATCCCCTACGTGATCTATTTCGCGTTGACTTTTCCGATGCAGCTCTTGGCCAGCAAAATCACCGCCGGCATTCTCTCCGCGATCGGCATGCAGGTAGTGCGCCAGGGGAATATCCTGAATCTGGCGGACGGTATTTCACTTGAAGTGGCCGAGGCCTGCTCCGGGATGCGCTCGCTCATGTCGCTTCTTGCGCTCGGAGCGCTGTTTGCCTACATGACTCAGAAACGATTCGCCGGAAAGATCATTCTCTTCCTTTCGACCATTCCGATAGCGGTGGCGGCAAATGTGTTCCGCGTATTCATCACCGCCTTGCTCGCGGCGACTGTCACCCCTGATGTCGCCTCCGAGCCGCTGCATTCGATCATGGGACTTTCGGTGTTTGTCGTTTCATTCATACTGCTTTTGATCTTCGGCGCGATTCTCAAGGCGGTGCTCAAATGAAACGGGCCGCCATCATTGCACTGGCAGTCATTCTCGTGTGCGGAGCCGCCGGGAATAGCTTTCGGTTCTTCTCCAAATTGCCGTCCTCGGGAGCTGATTTTTCTGCGGTGCCCTTCACGGTCAACGGGTTTACCGGCACCGAGCATTTCTTCGACAGTGTGTCCTACGACGTCCTCAAAGCGGATACCTCGACTCTGCGTTTTTACACCGGCCCGGAAGGCCACGGGTACTGGCTGTTTGTCGCCTACTTCGCCTCGCAGAAATACGGCAGCCAGATACACTCCCCCAAGCATTGTCTGCCGGGATCTGGATGGCGGATCGAGAACCATGATCCGTATCTTTTGTCACTGCCTAACGGCAAGAGCCGTGAAGTTAATCGGCTTCTGATTTCTGACAACCTGTCCCGACAAGTCATGTTCTACTGGTTCGAAACCCGCAGCGGCGCGATTCGAAATGAATTCGGCCTCAAACTCGATCTGGTGAAAAACTCGCTCAGTTTCGCGCCGACCGACGCGGCCATCGTGCGCCTTACTGTCCCGCTCGAAGCCGGCGACTCCGTCGATTCGGCCACCCAGCGGGCGCTTGCATTTCTTGCCACGTTTTTCCCGGACATTGAGCGGGCGCTGCCGTTTGGCCGCCCATAGCTGACAATCGCTTTTCACATGTTCACGCAACTCATCAGACTGGCCCGCCCCAAGCAGTGGCTCAAAAATCTCTTTGTTTTGGCCCCGCTCATCTTTGCCGGTGAGGCCGGCCATACCGATCCGATTCTGCGCGCCGTGATCGCAACCGTTGTCTTTTGCCTGCTGTCCTCGGCGGTCTACGCGTTCAATGACTTTGTCGATCGCGAATCGGATCGTCAGCATCCGCTTAAAAAGGACCGACCGATTGCCTCGGGTAGAGTTTCAGCGGGCGCGGCTGGAGGACTCATCGTGGCGGCAGTGGCAATCGGTTTGGGAGCGGCCTGGTTTTTGGGCGCGATGTTTTTCATCGTCTCGCTGGTGTTTTTGGGGCTGAACCTGCTTTACTCTCTGGCGCTCAAAAATGTCGTCATTCTCGACGCTATGGGTGTGGCGTTGTCGTTTGTCATTCGCGGGTATGCCGGCGCAATGGCGATCGCCGTTCCTGTCTCGCAGTGGCTGTTGATTAACACGTTCTTGCTGGCATTGTTCATGGCGTTCGGGAAACGCCGTCATGAATTGACCATGCTGGATACCACCGCCACCGCGCATCGCAAAATTCTCGGTAAGTATTCGCCGTATCTCTTGGATCAGTTAATCGGCGTGACCACGCCGTCGGTTGTGGTGATGTACATGTTGTACACCATGTCGAGCGAGGTCTCAACCAAACTCCACACCAACAATTTGTATCTGACCATTCCTTTTGTCGTTTACGGAATATTCAGATATCTCTATTTGATTCACAAAGAAGACAAAGGCGGCTCCCCGACAGACATCCTTCTTGAAGACCGCCCGCTGGCGCTGACGGTGCTCTTGTGGGCGCTTTCGGCGATAGTAATTTTGTACTGGTTCAGGGTGTAAGACAAACGAATGGCGCCGGGTGGGAACACCTGACGCCACGATATAAAATGTCGGGTTTCTCGCCCCGCCGAGGCGGGGACATCGGAACCCGACCTACAAACTCTAATTTGCCATTCCCAATCGATCGAGAATGAACGCGTACATAAAGGACGCGTCTTTGATCGCGCTATAGCGACCCGACGCGCCGCCGTGGCCGGAGTCCATCCGCGTTTTCAGAAGCAGAATATTGCCGTCAGTCTTGTTCGCGCGGAGTTTGGCGCAGAGTTTCGCCGGCTCCCAGTAACTGACGCGCGGGTCGTTCAGGCCGGCGGTCAACAAGACATCGGGATAGTTCTTCGCGCTGATATTGTCATACGGCGAGTACGACATCATGTACTTGAAGAAATCCTCTTTGTGCGGATTTCCCCACTCTTCGTACTCGGTCACTGTCAGCGGCAGAGTCGAATCGAGCATCGTGTTCATCAGGTCGACAAAGGGCACATCGGCGACCACTACTTTGAACAAATCAGGGCGCATGTTCAATACTGCACCCATGAGCAAACCTCCGGCCGAACCACCGTTGACCGCGAGCTTTTCTTTGCTCGTAAACTTCTCGGATATCATTGTCTCGGCACAGGCGATGAAATCGGTGAAGGTGTTCTTTTTGTGGAAGAATTTCCCGTCTTCGTACCACATCCGGCCCATCTCGCCGCCGCCGCGAATGTGCGCGACTGCATAGACAAAACCACGGTCGAGCAAACTCAGGCGACCCGACGAGAACCACGGATCCATACTGATGCCGTAGGCGCCGTACCCCATTAAGAAACACGGGGCGGTGCCGTCCTTTTTGAATCCCTTTTTATAGACGATCGAAATCGGCACTTCGGCGCCGTCGGGAGCTTTGGCAAAGATTCGTTCGCTCTGATACTGAGTGGGGTCGTACCCGCCCAGCACTTCGCGCTGTTTCATCAGTTTGCGCTCTTTGGTGGCCATGTTGTAGTCGAAAATCGATGACGGCGTGACCATCGACTGAAACGAGAAGCGCAGGGTGTTGGTGACGAATTCCGGATTTTCACTGATACCGACAAAGAAATCGGCTTCGGGGAACGTAATCAGATGATGTTCGCCCGAGGAAAGATCGCGGACCTGAATCTGGGTCAGCCCTTTGATGCGCTCACCCAGCACCAGGTAATCTTGAAAAATTTCCATTTCGTCAAGCTTGACCGTGTCGGAACCCGGGATCACTTCCTTCCAGTCGGTCGGGGCGGTGGCGGTCACCGGTGTTTCCATCAGACGGAAATTTTTGGCGCCGTCGTTGGTCAGCACGAAAAACTTGTTGCCGTGGTGTTCGACAGAGTACTCGATATCCTGACGGCGCGGCGCGAACATCTTGAATTCGCCGGTCGGATTGTTGGCATCGAGGTACCGGTATTCGCTGGTAACCGTCGATCCCAGGATCATGAAGATGTACGCCTTGCTTTTGGTCTTGCCCAGGCCGAGCGCAAAGCGCTGGTCGGGCTCTTCGTAGATCATGACATCTTTGGCCGGGTCGGAGCCGAGGGCATGACGCCACAGACGATACGGGCGAAGGGTTTCATCCAGCGTGGTGTAGAAAAGCGTGGCGTTGTCGTTCCCCCATTGCAGATCGTTGGCCGCCGCCGGGATGACATCGCTATAGACTTTACCGGTCGCCAGATCTTTGACATACACCGAGTAGATCTCATTTCCGGCGGTATCCCAGGCGTAGGCCAGCAATTGTTGATTGGGCGAGACGGTCATGCCGCCGACACTGGTGAAACTCTTGCCTTCGCCAAGCTGGTTGACATCGAGCATGATCTCTTCGGGAGCGTCCTGGCTCCCTTTCTTGCGGCAGTAAATTTTGTACTGCTTTCCTTTTTCGTCGCGCGAGTAGTAGTAGTACCCGTCGCGGAAAACCGGCAGGGACAAGTCGGTTTCTTTGATACGGCCGACCATTTCATTGTAGATTTTGTCCTGCAGCGCGACGGTGCCGGCGGTCATCGAATCGGTGTAGGCATTTTCGGCTTTCAGATAGTCGATGACTTCCGGATTGGTCTTTTCGCGAAGCCAGTGATAGTTGTCGGTCATGACGGTGCCGAACAGGGTGTCGACCACCGGAATTTTTTTGGCCACCGGCGGCTGCGGCGCCGCGGATACTCCTGTGGAGATTAACACCGCGCTTGTCAGCGCAGCCATACGTTTCATCCATGTCTTGCAGTTCATTGCTTCTTCCCTTTATACAGCTGAAATGATCTATTCACCTATAATCTTAATGAGCGCCCGTTTGCGGCGGCGCCCGTCGAATTCGCCGTAGAATATCTGCTCCCACGGTCCAAAATCAAGCTGTCCGTTGCTGATTGCCACCACTACTTCCCGTCCCATAATCTGTCGTTTCAAGTGGGCATCGGCGTTGTCCTCGCCGGTGTCGTTGTGACGGTACTGCGAAGTCGGCGCATGAGGAGCCAAGTGCTCCAGCCACTTGTCGTAATCCTGATGCAGTCCGGATTCGTCGTCGTTGATAAATACCGAAGCGGTGATGTGCATCGCGTTGACCAGCATAAGACCCTCGCGCACACCGCTTTCTTTGATCGCTTTTTCGACCTCGCGGGTGATATTCACAAAGCCGCGACGCGAGGGAATGTCAAACCAGAGTTCCTTGCGGAGATGTTTCATGAAATCGGGTACCCGTTGGCGTGCAGTTCATACTCCTGTTCAATCTCATACTCGGCGCCATGGCCGGTGAGTTGGCTGGAATATAGACAGAACGATCCAACGAGGAAAGGGGCAGATTTGAACAGGGCGTTGCCGGATAGCCAGGCCGCCACCCGGTTGTCGGGCGCGTCGTTGAGCCGAGCGACTGTGACATGCGGGGCAAACTTGCGGCTTTCGCGCGGGAAACCGATTTTGGCGATCGCCGCTTCCACCCGGCTATGCAGGACAGTCAGAGACTCATTCTTTTCAACCCCGGCCCAGAGCGTATGCGGCGATTGTTTGGGCGGAAAAAAGCCGGTGCCTTTGAGCGTCAGCTCAAACGGTTCGATGCGGACATCGGACAGCGCCTCGCGAATATCGGTGAAGGCGCCACCGTCGACTTCGCCGATAAATCGCAAATTCAGGTGCAGATTCGGCGGCGCGACCCACCGGGCGCCGGGAAGGCCGTAATTGAGCAGGGCGAGATCATTCTTAACGGGATCGGGAAGGTTCAGCGCGACAAACAAGCGGAACACAACGAACCTCCGTAGTCAAAGCGATGACGCCGGCGGCGAACGGCAATTATTTCAGGACAGCCGCAACCTTGGAGACCACCTGAGAGTCGAGCGGTTCTGTCTCCGGAGCGAAACGTGCAACGACTGTGCCCTCTTTATCAAGTAAGAACTTCCCGAAATTCCATTTGATCTCGCCCGGAAAGGGAGATTGTTGGGTCAGCCACGCATAGAGCGGGTGGATGTCGTCGCCCTTGACGGAAATCTTCGACATCATGGGAAAGGTCACGGCGTACCTGGTTGAGCAAAATTCTTTGATCTCGGTATTGGTTCCGGGCTCCTGCGCGCCGAAATTGTTGGCCGGAAACCCGACTACAACCAGACCCTGAGCTTTGTATTTTTCGTAGAGAGCTTCGAGCCCTTTGTACTGGGGCGTATGGCCGCATTTGCTGGCGACATTGACCATCAGCACGGCTTTCCCTTTGAACGCCGACAAGGTTGAGTCGTGGCCGTCGATTGTCTTAAACGGTATGTGCAGATAGTCTTCGCTCATAGTCTTCCCCTTGGTATGATTTGAGTTGGCGTCGTGCTTTTCGCTGGCCGCGAATGCAAACATCGCTGTTGCCAGAACAGCAAGAGCTACTGATACAACAAGTTTCCCTGACAATTTCACCATCGTCTCCTGACTGAAAATCCTTTTGCTGCTGATTGTAACAGCGCCAACCGGGACTGGTTTCATCCCGGTCCAAAATTCCTTGTGCGGACCAAAGCTATCCACTATATTTGGTCCGACCCGATGACAGGTCGGGTTGTATACCTCACAAGTACCGCTTTTGGTTCGGATAACCAAGGATGCTCAAAGTTCGAGTTTTTCTTCAGGTGATTTTTTGTCTCTGTGCGGTTTCGGCTTCGGCCGGAATTCCCAGCACCTCGTCTATCACCGTTCGATGGACGGCCCCCGGTGACGACAAAAATGTCGGGCGCGCCTACCGATATGACGTGCGCTACTCCACCTCGCCAATAACGGCCGCCAACTGGGCGCAGGCGAGCCCAGCCACCCAATTGCCTCTGCCGGCCCAGCCGGGCAATCTTCAGACCTGCACGATTTACAATCTGCTTCCGAGCACCACGTATTACTTCCGGATGAAGACTGCCGACGAAAAGTACAATTGGTCGGGTCTGTCGAATCTGTACAGTCTCACCACCTGCGGCGGCACCTGTACCGGTACTTCGGGAAATGTCGATTGTTCGCCCGACGAGGTGGTCGATATAGCTGATTTGGCTACACTTTTGACCTATCTGTACGTAAGCACCGATCCGATGTGTTTCTGTCTGGCAGAAGCAAATGTCGACGGCGATGCGCTTGGACATATTGATATCGGCGATATTGCGGCGATGATCGGCTATTTGTATCTGGGGCAGAGTGTACCCGCCGGTTGCGGAATACATCTGGCCGGTTCGTCCGACGACCCAACAGGCCAATAATTGACCTTGTCGTACTGTATTTTCCCCGCGCAACTCTCCCTTCACTGAACAGCATTCGCCTCCTCAAACGCTTTCTGCACCCCTCTGCCGCCGGGTGTTTCTCATTGAGACACAACCAGATGGCAAATTCTTTCCCGTCCGGCAAGCGATTTGAAGTCATTATGGACACGATTGTACTCGCACATGGACCTGCAGAAGAGGGAACTACCGTATGTCCTCACATTTTCGATGGAAACCCCAAGAGAAGGGCGGTCAGGCGTTTGACTGGATGATGGCTGGGCGGGCAATGGCTGTAGTGGCTGTTGTGTTCGTCGTTTTGGCCTCGACAGTCAGCGCCGCGACTACCTCGACGACAATTACGCTTAACTGGACTTCGAAAGGAGATGACGGCTCCACCGGAACAGCGTCGGTTTACGACATTCGCTATTCCACCGCTCCGCTCACTGATGCCAACTGGGCTTCGGCGACTCAGGTAACCGGCGAACCGGCTCCGAAAATCGCGGGTCAACCGGAAACGTTTACTCTTACCGGTCTCACTCCCAGCACGACGTATTACGTCGGCATCAAGGTCGCCGACGAAGTTCCGAACTGGTCGGGACTTTCAAACGTCATCAGCCGGACAACCTTGCCCGAAACAACATCGCCTTCGGCCATCGCCAACTTGGCGATCGGCACCAAGACGGCTTCAAGCGTCGTGCTCAATTGGACAGCCCCCGGCGACGACAGCACTACTGGAACGGCCGCGCAATATGACCTGAGATATTCAACCAGCGCGATCACCGCAGTGAACTTTGGTCTGGCCGCCACGGTAACCGGACTGCCCGCGCCGAAAGCCGCAGGCAACGCCGAGACTTTTACGGTGACCGGACTGAACGCCAATACCACCTACTACTTCGCAATTAAGACGGCCGACGAAGTGCCCAACTGGTCGTCAATTTCGAACGTGCCGAGCGGCGCCACGCCTCAAGAGACCACGCCGCCTTCGACCGTCGCCAATCTCGGCGCCGGAAATGAAACATCGTCGAGCATTCGCCTGAGCTGGACTGCTCCCGGCGACGATGGCAATCTGGGCAACGCGGCTCTGTATGACATTCGCTATTCAACGAGCAATATCACCTCCGGAAACTTCAACTCGGCGACTCAGGCCACTGGCGAACCGGCTCCCGCGGCGCCGGGAACCTCGGAGACCTTCACGATCAACGGATTGAACGCGAATACGACCTACTACTTTGCGATCAAGGCGGCCGACGAAGTACCCAACTGGTCGGGATTGTCCAACATCGCCAGCCGCGCGACTCTGCCGGAACAGAATCCTCCGGCTAATGTCACCACGCTGGCCGCTACTCCGGCCGGCGCGAACGCGATAGCCCTGACCTGGACCTCGGTCGGCGACGACGGCACCACCGGTACGGCGGCGCAGTACGATATCAGATATTCGACTTCGCCGATTACTGCCGCGAACTTTTCGTCGGCTACGAGTGTCGCTACTCCCCCGGTACCGAAAGCGGCCGGGCAGTTTGAAAGCGCGCTTGTTTCGGGTCTGACTCCCGGAACTACTTATTACTTTGCGTTGAAGGTGGCCGACGAAGTACCGAACTGGTCGGGACTGTCGAATGTCGTGTCGGCTGCCACTGCGGCGCCTGACAATATCCCGCCCGACCCGATCAACGACTTGTCGGCGGCTCCGGGTACCAATCTCGGCGAATTGGCAATCAACTGGCACGCGACAGGTGACGATGCCAAAAACGGAACGGCGCGCCTGTATGAAATCAGATACTCGGCCAATCCGCTCAATATCACCAATTTCGGATCGGCGACTCTTTTGCAAAACCCTCCCAATCCCTCTCCAGCCGGTTCGGCCCAGTCATTCGTGATGACTGGGCTGCCGGCCGGGCAGCTTTTGAATGTCGGTATTAAAGTGTACGACGAGGCCGGAAATGTTTCCGGCCTCTCGAACGTTTCAAGCGCGGTCGTGCAGTGGAATTTCAGCACCAGCACCGACGAAATCGCGTCGGTAGTCGCGCCGCCGTCGGGGAGTGTCACGAACTCATCGCGACCGACACTCGTGGTCGACAACATTCTCACCGGATCGAACAATATCTACTACTTCGAAGTCGCGACCGACTCGAACTTTGTCGGTATGGCGGCCTTCGGAACAGTGGGCGAAAACACCAGCGGCCGCACCGAATGGCAGGTGGAGCCGGCGTTGCAATCAGGGCTGACGTATTTCTGGCGCGTGAGCGTCGGCAGCTTTGCTTATAGCGCCACCTCCTCATTCACTGTTGAGGCGCGGGCGTATGCCTATCCCAATCCGTTCCGCCCCACCGAATCCGCTTTGGCGACTTTTGCCGATCTTCCCGCCGGGTCGCATCTGGTTCTTATGTCGGTTTCAGGAGAGCCGGTGCGCGAGTGGCCTCAAGTCAGCGCCGATGTCAAATGGGACGGCACCAATGCTTCCGGACTGCCGGTTTCTTCGGGCGTCTACTTGTGGTCGGTTGCCGATTCTGATTTGCAGGGAAAGATTATCGTGATCCGCTGAGGACGGAGACCGCCGTTCATCAGACAAACGGAGCGTCGGACTGCAGCGGCCGGACTTCAACCATCCAGCTGTAGGCGCTTTGATCCTGCGTGGCGATCGCCCAGGCCGCTTCGGCCACCTGATCGACGGTGACCAGATGCTTACCGTTATGGCTTTTTCGGGTCAGCCCCGAATTCACCGGTCCCGGAGCGAGAACTGATATCTTGATATTATCATTGCGGACTTCGCGCAGCGCCACCGCCGTAAGCATGTTTACTGCGGCCTTGGCGGCGCAGTAGACGGCCAGACCCGGCGAGGGAATCCGTCCGGCGCCCGAGGAAATATTGATGATCTCGCCGCCGCCGTGCTTTTTCATCCGGGGAATCAACTCCCGCAAACTGTAGACAATCGCCGAGAAATTCACCGCCATCTGTCTTTCTAATTCTGCGTCGGTGATTTTGTGCACCGCCTCGAATTTCCAGACACCGGCGTTATTGATGAAGATATCCACGCGGCCGAATTTCTTGTAAGCCGCTTCCACAAAACGCGCCATCCCCTTGGGCGTGGAGATATCCACTTTCAGCGCCAGCAGTTTGGTCCGGTCAAGTTTGAGTGACTTGCCGACTCGTTGAATCGCGATTTGATTTCGGGAGCAGATAGCAAGACACGCCCCCTCGGCGGCAAAACGACGCGCCATCGCCGCACCAATTCCTCGTGATGCGCCGGTTATCGCGACAACTTTGTTCCGAAGCGACTGCACGTGAAGTAAACCTTTGACTGCCCAGACG
>CAYVWS010000036.1:0-17000 GCA_964455535.1 uncultured Ignavibacteriales bacterium
CTTTACACAGCGCCACCCGCCGACGCTCGCCGCCGGACAGTGTGCCGACAATCCGTTCGTCATCGGGCAAACAGAGCGCGTCGGAGGCCGTCGCCAGTTTCTGATCGAGATTCCACGCGTCGGCTACGTCGAGCTTGTCCTGCAATTCACCCATCCTCGTCATGGCGGCGGTCATCTCGTCATCGGACATCGGCTCGGCCATGCTGGCGGTGAGGGCGTCGTACTCTTTGAGCAACTTCGTAATCGACGCAAACGCATCTTCGAGTGTCTGCCGGACTGTCTGCTTTGAATCCAGCAGCGGCTCCTGCATCACCATGCGCGATTGGTATCCGGGCGTGATGAACGCCTCACCCTGAAATGCCTCATCCATTCCGGCCATGATTTTCAGGACAGTCGATTTACCCGCGCCGTTTTCGCCGACAATGCCGATCTTGGCGCCGGGGAAGAAGCAAAGGTTGATATTCTTGAGAACCTGCTTTTGGCCGTAGAATTTGTTAAGGCCAAGCATTGTGAAAATGTATTTGTCTGCCATACGCTCCTAAGTGCGGGATTGGGGTTTTAGCGGGGGGTAAGTTGGGACAACCCGACTGGTAAGTCAAGTTGAGATGTTGCGACCGAAATTGGCTGGCAGCTTCGCGTAACGACATTTTCTTTCGCCCGTGTCAAAATATCCCTATACTGTCCACGTGACGTCCACGCTTGAAAGAATCGCCTCATGATTTCGCTCTCCTTCCACGGCGCCGCCGGCACTGTGACCGGGTCGAAATATCTGATCGAATGTGGTGGTGAGAGCATTCTCATCGACTGCGGCATGTTTCAGGGCGCGAAAGATCTTCGCGAACGCAACTGGGTCGACCCGGCGTTCAATCCGTCGGACTTAGGCGCGATCGTGCTTACCCATGCCCATGTCGATCATGTTGGCTATCTGCCCCGGATGGTGCGTCAGGGGTTCTCGCGCACCGTATATGCTACGCCTCCGACCTGCGACATTGCCGCCGTTACTCTTCGCGATACTGCCGAGCTTCAGGAAGAAGACGCCGAGTTCCGCAACAAGAAGCGAGCCACCCGCCACGAGCGCGCCCTGCCGTTGTTCACATCCGACGACGCCGAAAAAGCTATCACTATGTTCAAGCCGACTCAGTTCGAGTCGTGGACACAGATCGGCCAGCGCTTTCGCTTCAAATACCACATCGTCGGCCACCTCTTGGGCGCCGCTTGTATTGAACTTGAGATTTCAGACAACGGCACTAAACGCACAATACTGTTTTCCGGTGACATCGGTCGATACAGCAGTCCGCTTATTGTCGATCCGCTTCCGCCGCCGTCGTGTGACTATCTGATTTGCGAATCCACCTACGGCGGCCGCATCCACGAACCCGAAGATCCATTCTTCGCCTTAGCCGCGTTGATTGACAAGGTTGTCAAAGAAAAGCGCGTGCTTCTCATTCCGGCTTTTGCGGTCGGACGTACCCAGCAGATTTTGTACATGCTCAATTTGCTTGAGCGCGACGGCCGCATTCCGCGCATTCCTATTCACATCGACTCGCCAATGGCGATTACCGCGACCGACATCTATGTCAAGTATTCGTCGTACCACAAACTGGGGGAGAACCCGGCCGACGTCGCCACCGCCCTTGAAGGCAAGGGTGTGACCCTGCACCGCAAGCGTGAATCATCCAAGACACTGAACACCCTCGACGGTCCGGCTATTATCATCTCGGCAAGCGGCATGTTGACCGGCGGCCGCATACTGCACCATTTGATCAATCGCCTTCCGCTCAAAAAAACTACCGTTGCAATTGTCGGATTCGTGCCGGAGGGGACACTCGGTCGTCGGCTGCTCAACGGTGATCGCATGGTGTACATCCACAAACAGCCGGTTGAAGTGAATGCCGACATTGTCAAACTTTCCGGGTTATCCGGTCACGCCGATTACTATGAAATCCTGCATTGGTTGAAGCCGATGAATCAATCGCCGCGCCGCGTGTTCATCACCCACGGTGAGCCGGAACAATCAGCGGCGATGGCCGATCACCTGCGCACCGAACGCGGGTGGGAATGTACGATTCCTCAGCTGGGTGATAAGGTAGAATTGACCTAACGCGCTTTGAGCGCCTGCACGATTCGCAAGCGCGAGGCCCTCACCGAGGGCAGAAATCCGCCCAGCATTCCCATCGCAATCGAAAATACGAATCCCGCGATAGCGATATCCGTCGTCATCCGAAACGAAAATGCGATTTCGGCAAACGAGTCGAAATTGGTGGTCGAAATCTCGAGAAATCGGAGGAAGGTGGCAAAGAATATCCCGATCGCTCCACCGACAATCGATATCACCAGCGATTCGGTCAGGAAGGCGAACAGCACCGAGGGCCGGCTGAACCCGAGCGCGCGCAGCGTGCCGATCTCAACGGTGCGATTGGCCACCGCAGCGTACATGGTAATCATGGCGCCGACCACTGCGCCGAGCGAAAACACGATGGCGATGAACATCCCGAGCACACGAATAAAGGTCGTGAAGGCCGCCGATTGTTTTCGATAATATTCCGCCTCGGTCATGACATCCACCGTCAGGCGGGGATCTTCTTCCAGGCGCTTCTTAAGCGCGATAAAGTCGGTGCCGGGCGAACTCTGAAAAGTTACCGATGAAAAGCCGGTGCGATTAAACGTCGCCCCAAGCTGATTCACATCGCACCAAATCTCCGACTCGAATCCCGAACCCTCAGCTGAAAATATTCCGACAATCGTCCACTCGCGTCCGCCGAACTTCAGCCGGTCACCTTGACCCGCTCCCCAATAGCCGGACGCGACTTTGGTCCCGACGATTACTTCATTCGCGCCGGGGTTGAACGAGCGACCTTGTGTGAGTTTTACAATCGGTCGCACGTTGAATGACTGTTCGCTCGCGCCCCGGACATTGACATTGACAAGGGTACTGTCTGATTTCTTTGCCATGCCGATCAAGATGAGCAATTCATTCGCGAAATGCGGAGTACCGTCGGCATCGCGGGCAATCGCGGGATCGGATTTGATGATGTCGGCATCACTGCGCACCAGAATCGATACCAGCTCGGTGTTGGCGGCTTTGCGAACACCAATGATGTTATTCGCGCTGCCGGTATCGGCCAGCGTTTGCTCAAGTCCCTTGGCGAGCATCAGCACCGCGCAGAAGACAAAAACTACCAGCGCCACACCCGCCACCGTGAGCGTGCCGGTCAGTTTGCGCGCGAACGCATTCTTAAATGAGTATGAAACAAGCAGTGGCATATCAGTCCAGCATCCTCAGGCCATCGACAATTGAAGTCCGCACCGCTTTAAGCGTGGGGAAGATCGCCGCCAACAAACCCACCGCCACTGAGGCAACTATGCCCAAAATCAGTGTCAGAGTTGAAAGTTGCACTACCGGCAGATAATCACCAAGCGCCCGCTCAAGCAGGCCAATAACGACAAACGATGTCAGCAGAAGTCCTACAATTCCACCGGCGATAGCAATTACCAATGATTCGCCGATAATAAGTACGATCAAATGGCGTGGCAGGAACCCAAGCGTCTTGAGCACCGCGTATTCACGTATTCGTTCGCGAGCTGTCATGGCCATCGTATTGGCCAGCACCAGGAGAATGATCCCAATTACAAGAATCGATACTATTCGCAATCCTCTGATAATCGTCCCCGACATTTCAACAAATGAAAGCGCGAATGCCTCTTCGGTCTGCGTCTTGGTTTCATTCGCTGAATTAACAAACATATCGTCGATCTGCCGGGAAATTGTCGCCGCCTGCGACGGGTCGGCAATCTTCACAATCAGCCACCCCACATTGCCGGCGCGCTGAGGCGCCGTCTCACGCATCCGTTCGTCCAGATATTTGTAGCCCTGGTACCAGTTCAGTTCATTGGTGCCCTCTTTCGCGCCAGTGTAAATTCCGCGAACTACAAAATCCCAGTCGCCGGGGTAGATGTCTCCCTGCAAGCGCACGACATCGCCAAGCTTCCACCCGAATCGGTCAGCCAGCTTTCGGCCGATCACCACGGCATTACGATCTCTTTTGAATGCCTCAAGTTGATCAGGCGGCACCACGAACTGCTTGTACAGATCAAAAAACCTATCCTGATCGACAACGAACTTCGCGAAGAAATTCTTCGGGTCGACATAGATGCCGCCGAACCAGGTGGCATGGGAAACCTCGACCACTCCCGGCACTTTGCTTACCCTTTCGATCATCGAAACGGGCAGGGTGAAGACAATTGATACGCGGTTGACTGTTATCAGAACATTAGGCGACGTTGCCCGCGAGTCGGCATACCAGGCGTCGATAGTCGTTCGTATGACACAGAACGCCGTCACCGCGATGGCCAGCCCGAGCACGGTCAACGCCGTGCGAAGCGGGTGTCGCCACGAATTGCGGCTGATGAGCTTGAGTACCTTCATGCCGTAGCCAGTTCGCCTTTATCCAGTCGCATGATCTTGTGCGCCTTCTCGGCCGCGCGTGGATCGTGCGTTACCATCACAATCGTCTTTCCGAACTCACTGTTCAATCGGCTTAACAAACTCATGATATCTTCAGCCGACTGCTTGTCCAGATCGCCGGTCGGTTCATCGGCCAACAGCAAATCAGGGTCGGTGACTAGCGCCCGCGCAATTGCCACGCGTTGTTCCTGTCCGCCCGACAATTGATTCGGGTAATGCTTCATCCGGTCGCCAAGCCCCACGATCTTCAGCGCCGTTTCGACTTGCTTGCGTCGTTCGGACTTGTTCATCTTGAGCAGCAGAAGCGGCAATTCGACATTTTCAAACGCATTCAGCACCGGCATCAGATTGTAGAACTGAAAAATGAATCCGACATGGGCCGATCGCCACGCCGCAAGGCCGCCCTCCGATAATACTGACAGATCGGACTCGCCGACCCGCACTCGTCCCTGTGACGAACGGTCTATTCCGGCCAGCAAGTTCAGCAGGGTCGTCTTGCCCGACCCCGATGGTCCCATCAGGGCCAGAAACTCACCCTTCGGTATCTGTATGTTGATATTGCGAAGTACCGGAATCTCCAGCGAATCCCGCCAATACGATTTCGATACTCCCTCAACTCTGACCAATATCTCAGCCATCTTTGCCCAATCTATTGTATGATCGTTATCTTTTGACCCGATTCGAGTTTCCCCGGCGGTGACAACACCACCTGTTGGCCGGGCTGCAGTCCGCGCGTGATTTCAAATTGAGAACCAAGTTCTTTGCCTACGCTGACAACCGTCATCGTAGCAATCTCGTTCGCAACGACGAACACAACTTTGTCGGCCCCGCGCGTTGTCACTGCATCTTTCGAAACTGTTATCATGCTCGAATTGGCGGACAATTTCAAATCGGTCGAGTCGGCAAAGAAGCTGACCCTCGCCGACATCTCAGGCAGCACCCGATGATCGAGCGAATCAAAAGCGACCCGCGTGAGCACAGTTGCCCGCGCCCGATCAGCCGTCGGTACAATTTTCTTCACATTTCCCGGATACCGCACGCTCGGATAGGCGTCCAAAACAATCTCGCACGGCCGCCCGACCCGCACACGCTCAAGATTCGATTCGGATACATCCGCCTCGACCTCAAGCGACGACATGTCGGCCAGCGTGACCACTGAGCCCTTCGACGACGCCGATGACGCAAACGGCGCGACTATTTCGCCGACATCGGCATTCTTGGTCAGCACGGTGCCGTCAAATGGCGCGCGAATATACGTATTCTCCAGATTCACTTCGGCCACCCGGACATTCGCCTTGCCTTGTTCAACTGCGGCCATTGAGTTCTTGTAGGCCGCTTCGGACGACTCCAGTTCGGCATCGGTGATCGAACCAGATTTGAAGAGCGATTGCGCACGACGATATTTCCGACCGCGGTCCAGCGAATCAACCTCGGCTTGCTGCAGCGACGCCTTCGCCAGATCGAGCGTCGCAGTGAAATCCTTATTGTCTAACCGCGCGATCACCTGTCCGGCTTTGACCAAATCGCCTTCTTCAAATCCCAAAAACTCAAGCCGCCCGGTGGCCTTGGAAGCAACTTCCGCTTTGCGCTGCGCGACGACATACCCAGATGCTACCAAATTCGCCGAGGCATCGTTACCAGTGATGAGCGTCGCGGAGACAACTCGCACCGACATTGCCGGTGTCAGGCGCTCGCGCAGCTGGAAATACCCTACCACCAAGCCGATGCCAATGACCACTACAACCAACCAGGTCCAGATTTTACTGGGCGGACGGTCGGATGATTTTTTGCTCTTGTCTATGCGCAATGAAGAAAGATCGGGATCACTCATGCTTTTTTTCCGTCAAATGACGCCTGTCAAAACTCCAGTTCATGCGTTTCGGGAGTGGCAATATGCAGACAGAAGCTACTACGGGCAAGCAGCGAAACTCAAAATGCGATTGTGAATTGTCCGGAATTTGTTACCAGATGCCCAGCTGATCTTTGGCCAGATCGGAAGCCATTTCCTTGGGGTCCCACGGCGGGTCCCAGACAAGCACCACTTCGCACTTGGTGACACCGTCGAGCTGTTCGATCTCGCGCTGGCACATCCGAATCAGCATCTCGCCGTACGGACAGGCAGGCGTGGTCAGTGTCATCTTAACTTTGGCTTCACCCGTCTCAGAAATATCGACATCATAAATCAAGCCCAGATCAACCACGCCGATACGAATTTCCGGATCCTGCACCGGTCGCAACGCTTCGATAAGTTCCTGTTTGGTCGGCAGTGTCATTTCAGGCCCCGGGGATTGTGTCGTCGTCTTCGGTGTTGACCATCGTTTTGTCGCCGGCGTGACCGTCGCGGTACTTACGCATTCCCTCCACGAGCGTCACCCATGCCAGCAATGCGCACTTGACCCGCACCGGGAATTGACGCACTCCTTTGAGGGCGTCGATATCTTCAAATTCTTTGGGTATTTCCGCCGCTTCGCCTTTGAGCATTTTGCGCACCGCCTGGGCCAGTTTTTCGACTTCCTCGAACGGTCTTCCTTTGACCGCTTCGGCCAGCATCGAACCCGACGCAACCGAAATGGCGCACCCACGGCAGTTGACATGGACATCTTTGAGCACGCCGTTGTCCATTTTCACCTGCATTGAAATCTCATCGCCGCAGGAGGGGTTCATCCCGTCGGAGGCAAAGTCGGAATGCTCGAGCGGCTTTTTGCCGCGAGGCGCGCGAAAATGATCGAGAATAATCTCGCGGTACATGTCGTCGAGTTGTTCGCTCATACCCCGAAGTACTTTCTCATCTCAAGAAGCGCCTCGCACAGGGCGTCGATATCGCTTCTGTCGTTGTAGACATACAGCGACGCCCGCGCGGTGGCAACTTTCCCGAGCTGCTTGACCAGCGGCTGGGCGCAGTGATGCCCGGCTCGAATAGCAATGCCGTGCGAGTCTAGGAACGTGCTTATGTCGTGCGGATGAATATCCGGATCGGTAAACGAAATCGCGCCGCCGCGGACCTCGACTTCCTGCGGCCCTTGAATCTCAAGGCGCGGAATCTGGCCCAACTTATCAAGCGCATACGCCGTCAGTTCGATTTCGTGCGCCCGAATATTTGCCATGCCCAGTTCTTCGAGATAGGTGAGCGCGGCATCGAATGCCACCACATCGGCGATATTGGGCGTCCCGGCCTCGAATTTATGCGGCAGATCGTTCCAAGTGATTTTGTCGTAGCGGACTTCGCGAATCATCTCGCCGCCGAAGTTAAACGGCGGCATAGCGTCTAAGAGTTCTTTACGTCCCCACAAAATGCCAACACCGGTCGGGCCGAGCATCTTGTGCGACGAGAAGGCGTAGAAATCAACTCCCAAACTGGTCAAGTCGACCGGCATATGCGGCGCGGCCTGTGCGCCGTCGGCCAATACCACCGCGCCGACTTTGTGCCCCAGCGCCGCGATCTCCGAAACGGGGGAGATGGTGCCCAGCACATTCGACATATGCGAAATCGCGATCAGTCTTGTTTTGGGCGTGATAATCTTGTCAATGCCGCTAAGATCAATATGCCCGCACACCGTGATCGGAATGCGTTTCAGCACGGCTTTCTTCTTCTGGGCCAGAATCACCCACGGTACCAGGTTGGCGTGATGTTCCATCTCGGTGATGACAATCTCGTCGCCTTCTTTGATATTCGTTTCACCCCAGGTGTAAGCCACCAGATTGATCGATTCGGTTGCGCCGCGCGTGAAAATAATCTCGACCGGATCAACACCGCCGACAAACGACGCTACATGCCGTCGTGTCTTCTCGTACGACTCTGTCGCCCGCTCCGATAGGGCATGCAGCCCCCGATGCACATTGGCGTTGCTCTTGCGATAGTATTCGGAGATGGCGTCGATCACCGCGCGCGGCTTTTGCGAACTGGCCGCCGAGTCGAGATACACTAATTTGTGGCTGTTGATTCGTTCGTCGAGTATGGGGAAATCAGCTTTGATTCGGGCAACATCGAACGACGGCGCACTGGCGGGGGTCGGTTTCGGAGTCGGTGTCGTCGCTTTCTGTGTCATGTCGGATGCTTTCATCGGAGTTGTCACTCCAGCCAAACCAGAATATCGGCTCCATCGACCTTTACAGTCAAGGTATCAATTGGGACAATCGCTGGCGGCGCCGTCACCGCGCCAGTCTTCAGATCGAACCGGGCGCCATGGCGGGTACACATAATATCGCCGCCTCGGACACGTCCGGAGCTGATCGGCGCGCCGTCGTGCGTACACTCGTCGACAACGGCATGGAATCCTTCGTCGGTGTGCGCCACGACAAAGCGGTGGCGGCCGACCTCGAATCCCTTCAATTTGCCGATCGGTATCTCGTCAGTGGCCGCTACTCGAACAAAGCCGGCCATCTATTTCATCGCCTCCAAACGGGCATCGATCAAGCCGGCGACCCGCTCACGCAGTTCGTCGGGCACTAAGTCCAGTGTCTTGCCTAGAAATCCGGCGACAATCATTCGCACCGCGGTGGCATGATCAATCCCACGACAATTCAGATAAAATATCTGCATCGGATCAATCGGCCCAACCGTCGCGCCGTGCGTGCAGCTGACATCTTCGTTCAAAATCTCAAGCTCAGGAATAGTCTCGGCTTTGGCTCCGGGATTGAGCAAGAGATTGCGGTTCTCCTGATACGCCTGGCAGCCCTTTGACGTCTGGTCAATTCGAATCAAACCGGTATACGCTGAGGTTGCCTTGTCGCGCAGCGCGACTTTGAAATCAATATTCGAAGTAGTCGAGCCGCTGGCATGATGGTGCAGCGTGTGATTGTCAAACTGTTGATATTCAGTCCCGAACGCCAGACCGAACATCCGCGAATCAGAGCCCTTGCCGTTCAAAATCACGCCGAAATTCTGCTTGGACAAATTCCCGCCGAACGCCAGCGGAATAGTCACCATCTGCGCGCCATTCTCGATTCGGGCGCGATGGGTCAAATACGAATTCATCCCAAGTGACTGTTGCTGCAACGACAGATATTGAATCCGGCTGTCCTGACCGCCGAAAATCTCGACCACACCATGTGACGTGCTTATCGCCTTGTCGGCATTATCCGAGCCGCCGATGTATTCATCGACAATAATCGCCTGCGAGTTCTTTCCCGCTACTACTAGCAGTCTGGGGAACTGATGCGAATTCCCGGCGCCCGCTTCGCGCACCAGATGTATCGGCAGATCGATCGTCTTGTTGTCCGGAATGAACACAAAGATACCGTCCTGCCAGAGGGCGCCGTTGAGCGCCTCAAACTTACCGGTTTGGCTGTTAACGATGCTGTACAGGTGCGATTCGACAACCTGCGTGTGCGATATCAGCGCTTTGGTCAGCGGCAGGACGACTAATCCCGCCTTTTCGGCCGTCGACGATAACTTCACTCCGACTTCTTGTCCGCCGCGGTCAAACGCCAGCGCCGCAATTTCGTTCTTCGCAAGTTTACCTAACAACTCCGATTCAGTCGACTTCGAGCTGGCCGATTCGACATATGAGACTTTCGAAATATCATCGGAGAGAAACTTGGTCGGATCGGTGTACCGCCAGAGGTGCAGGCCGCGACGGGGGAGAGGCGTCTCGTTAAATGTCAACCGCTGCACATTGCGCTTTTCAGTCAGCCACTGCGGCCCGCCTGCTACTTCTTTGGGCAGAGTATCCAATGAAAGATCTTTCGTCGTCATCCGATTGACCCCTCCATTTCAAGCTGGATCAAACGGTTAAGTTCCACCGCGTATTCAAGCGGCAGTTCTTTGGTAAACGGTTCCATAAATCCATTCACGATCAGCAGGCGCGCGTCATCTTCGGACAAGCCGCGACTTTGCAAATAAAAGAGCTGTTCTTCTGCGACTTTCGAAACCCGCGCTTCGTGCTCGACACTCACCTGATCGTTGTCGATTTCCATGGTTGGATAAGTATCGCTACGGGCATCCTCGCCGATCAAGAGCGCGTCGCACTCCACCGAAACTTTCGAATGCTCGGCATTCTTATGAATCTTGACCAAACCTCGATACGAGGCACGGCCGTTGTCTTTCGAGATCGATTTTGAGGTTATGCGTGATGACGTATTCGGCGCAGCATGAATCACTTTCGCGCCGGCATCCTGATGCTGATCGACTCCGGCAAACGCCACCGAGAGAATTTCTCCCTTGGCGCCCTCGCCAACCAGTTGAATGCACGGGTATTTCATCGTCAGACGCGACCCAAGATTGCCGTCGACCCATTCGACCGTCGCATTCTTGTGCGCCTGCGCACGTTTGGTCACCAAATTGTAAATATTCCGCGCCCAGTTTTGAATTGTCGTATATCTGATGTACGATCCTTCCATCGCGATCAATTCAACCACCGCCGAATGCAGCGAATGCGTCGAATAGACCGGCGCGGTGCACCCTTCGATATAGTGCACCCGCGAACCCTTGTCGGCGATAATTAATGTCCGCTCGAACTGTCCCATATTTTCAGCGTTGATGCGGAAATACGCCTGCAGCGGAACCGTCACATTCACTCCCGGCGGGACATAGATAAACGATCCTCCCGACCATACCGCCGTGTTCAGCGCGGCAAACTTGTTGTCCATCGACGGTATCACGCTGCCGAAATACTTCTGCACAATCTCCGGCTGTTCGCGAAGCCCCGAGTCCATGTCCAGAAAGACGATCCCCTGTTTTACCAAATCCTCTTTCATCGAGTGATAGACCACTTCTGACTCGTACTGCGCCGACACACCACCCAAGAAGTTTTTCTCCGCTTCGGGAATGCCCAACTTGTCGAATGTCTTCTTGATGTACTCTGGGACATCGTCCCAATTCTGCTTGGCCGAGTCAACCGGCTTCATGTAGTAGTAGATATCCGAAAAATCGATCTCGCCCAGTAGCTGGCTGTTTCCCCAATCCGGCATCGGCTTAGACAAGAAGATATCGAGTGCGTCATGACGGATCTCCGCCATCCACTTCGGTTCTTTCTTGTGCTTCGAGATCATCTCGACCGCTTCGTGGTCAAGACCCTTCGCGCCTTTGAAATAGGTGACCGGATCGCGGAAACCGTACTTTGTGGCGTAGTCGCTGTTCAGCTGCGCTAAGTCGTCGCGCTGGTTGTCAGTTTTTTTTTCCGACATTACTTCGCCACCGCCTTCTGTCCGACTTCTTTTTCGACCCAGTCATACCCCTGCTCTTCGAGCTTGAGCGCCAGATCGGCTTTACCCGATTTGACAATGCGACCGTCCATCATCACATGCACAAAGTCGGGCTTCACATAGTCAAGCAGGCGCTGGTAGTGCGTGACCAGCAACACCGCATTTGCGCCATTGTGGAATCGGTTGATCCCCTGCGACACGATCTTCAGCGCATCGATATCGAGCCCCGAATCGGTTTCGTCGAGGATCGCCATCTTCGGCTTGAGCATCGACATCTGCAAAATCTCCAGCCGCTTCTTTTCGCCGCCGGAGAAACCGTCGTTGACATATCTGGTTGCGAACTGATCCTCGATTTCAAGCGAGGCCATCTCCGCTTTGAACAATTTGCGGAAATCGGACATGTCGGCCTCTTTGCCGCGATGCGCATTGAGCGCCGCACGCATGAAATTGGCGACCGTCACACCCGGAATCGCCAGCGGATACTGAAACGCGAGGAAGAGTCCGGCGCGCGAACGCTCGTCGGCTTCCATCTCAAGAATATTCGTACCGGCGAGAAACGCCTCGCCCTTGGTAATCTGATACAGCGGATGCCCCATCAGCGCGTTGGAAAGCGAAGACTTCCCGGAACCGTTGGGCCCCATGATGGCGTGCGTTTCGCCGGCGTTGATCGCCAGCGTCACACCCGAGACGACTTCTTTTCCTTCGACCTCGACATGGAGATTCCGAAATTCGAACAGTGGAGTAGAGGATGACATCAATTTATTCCTTTTTGCATATGTACTAAGACTCAGGTCCCCGTGTCCGGCTGGACTTCGTGGTCTGGTAATTCATGGTTAAGCGCTGTCTGATTGAGCACAACCAGATCGTGCGCCGGGACAAAATGCTGATGGGTCGGTGTGTTGATGACGTCGGCCAGTGACTTCCGTGTCAGGAAATCCTGCACCATGCCGGCCAATCCCCCCAGAACATCATGCATCGAGCAATTATTGACATGGACACATTCATGATGCTGTCCCGAATATTTCTGACAGTGATTTGGATCGATGAGCGGCCCGCCCAGCGAGGTGAGGACTTCATACAAATGAATGTCCTTCGGGTCGCGAGCGATCGAAAATCCGCCGCTGCGTCCGCGTGCCGCGACGACAAGTCCGGCCTTTCGCAGGATTCCCAGGAGTTTCGATGCGTAGGGTATCGACAACTTTTCAGCTGCCGCGATTTCCGAAATCGACATCTGTCCTTCCGGTCCGACTTTCGCAAGCGCAAGCAGACACCGAAGCCCGTACTCTTCCACTGCCGAAATTCGCATCTATTTCTCCTTCGATTTCCAATTCAACCCACAATCTACAAAACAATACGAGATTGTAAAGTATCTTTTCAAACCGAAAAGCATCCTGATTGTTCCAATTTTCACAAAATCAAGCTGAAGATGACGACATGGATTGTGCTTATTGTATTGACAGATAACAGCTTGTGGCGTATTGTGACAGTCGCATGTCTATCACGAATCTGGTGTCACGTTGATGAGTATTCTTTCAGTATTAGGGCTGGCCTTTGCGCTGGGATTTGATGCTTTTGCCGTCGGAATCGCGGTCGGTATTCGGCTGGGTCAGATTGACCGATGGACCGTTTTTCGTCTCGCCTTTCATTTCGGATTCGCGCAATTCGGGATGCCGATCATCGGGTTTACCGCCGGTGAGTATCTCTTTCGCGTAATTGGTCATTGGGGGAACTGGATTGCGGCGCTGATCTTGTTCGGCATCGGTGCGCATATCGTCTGGCAGCAGTTGTATCCCGAGAAAATCCAATTCAAAGGCGACCCGACTCGCGGCGCAAGTTTGCTCGCGCTCATGTTTGCCACGTCGATTGACGCGCTCGCCGCCGGAATTTCACTCGCATTGGTGGGAGTGGACATTCTCCGACCCTCGATGACCATCGGTGTTGTCGCCGCGGCGATGACGATTGTGGGGTTGGTCTTCGGCCGCTTCCTCGGCTTGCGCTTTTCACGTGTTGCCGGCTTTGTGGGCGGGCTGCTGTTGATCGGGATTGCGATAAAGACAGCGCTGACGTAGTTCAGGATCCACTCAATCAAACGTCGTTGCGAGGAGCGACGTCTACGGCGCGACGAAGCAATCTTACCGCCCGAGCCACTGTCGGGCTTGTTCCATCGTCTTGAAAATCATGATCTCTTTACGCCCGATCGTCTCATTGTCGCGGTACGACTGATACATCCGCGCCATGCCAGTGGCCATGTCGCTCACCGCTACGATTGCCATCTTCCGCGAGAAATTCGCCCAGTCCATGCGAGCAGATATGTGGGTGACTTCCTTGATTTTGGACGGCCCCTTATAATCGAAACTCTCGACACTCGTTACATCAACTATCTCATCATACCCGACGACACTTCGTTTTGACCATGTGTCGACTTGGTAATTGAGCATATCCTCGCCGGTCATCACGCCGGTCACGCGAGCGATGACCAACTTCTGATCGTCGAGTATTTCAACACTGATAGGCACGAGATTCCTTTCCCGCCCGGAAAAAGATTGCACGAGACAGCGCGAAAGTAGGCAAGCGCACGCCCACTTGTCAAGCGCGTGTGGGTCGGGCTCATGGCCTTGATAACCCACTAATTGGAGCTGGCTCATTCCGGTTGCTGGACGGACTAATGTCTACTATATAGTCGGCAATGTAATCAGGCCATAGTGCAGTAAAAGGCTCGTAATACATGAGTTTGTTCAGACGCCCTTTTGTGAAATGTCTACTTGTCGGTTGCGTATTCTCTGTTGTGGTCACTGGTCTCGCAATGGCAGGCGAAACCGGTCCTGATGATCCACGCCAGATCAAGGGTGACGTGTGGGGGAGGAAAAGCCATGACACTCTCTTTGTTCGTTATGACATTAGAACTGACCACTTCATCGCCGATTCGATTTTCATCCTCAAGAGCGGGACGGCCTGGGACACCTCGGCAGTGTGGCGATTGATCTACATGAGTTCAAAACCAACAAGTGAACTTGATAGTCTGCTGAAGGAAATTAAGTTGGCAAGCCAAGTTTCAGTTTGTGGAGTGGATACGATTGTGATTGGGGCCGCAGGAACCTGGAACAGAGTGTGTTTTCGCGCTAAGGGCCGGGATGAGAATGGTCAGGAATTTCAGGACATGGTCTTCCCGGCAGTCTCCGCGGCACCTGGAGGTGTCATTTTGGGACTTAACTACGGTTACGGTCGCTACGAGAAAGCATCAACCGGGATACGGACTGCATGCTTCATTTCCGGGCTTACCGTCGGTGGGATAAATAATACTGACAAGCGATGCATCTCAGTGGAAGTATTCGGAAGTTTCGGCGGACCGAGTGAAAATCAATTCGGCAAGTGGGGAGCAGAGGGTAGGTTGACGTACTTTTCGGGTGATCGAACGAATTATCTGCCGGCACCGTTCGCAGGAATCGAGTTCACACGATTATCAGTGAAGTCCGACGGATCGTGGGTAAGGCGCAGCTCTGATATCGGAGGTTTGGCCGGAGTCGGTTTTCATGGCAGATTTGAGCGTTTGACCTACGCATATCACACGACTCAGCACGGATTCCATGACTTACAGTTGTTCATGGCCGTTTCAAGCGCTGGTGAATCGAGGGTGGGGACCGTATTTCGATTGGAAGCCAATAGAAACCTGTTAACGGTTGGACTTGCTCTCAGGGCCGAAGGCCTGGACGCCGACGGAGTCGCCATCGGATTTCACAGGTTTGAAAATAGACCATGGTGGCATAGGGCTTTGTCGTATGCTTCAATCGCGCCATTTATGCCCATAGTCCTTATTGCAAAAGCATTTCAGAAACACGACCAATAGTTGTTTTGCGCACTGCATTTAGCTGAAGCCCCCCCACAAATCCCCTTGCCCTTTATCCTCTTTTCTTCTACATTGTGAACGAATTCACATGCGGCGGGAGGCCGCAGGAAAAGATGGGCCCCGGATCGGCGGGTCGCACCGGTGTGCGACCCTTGTCCGGGGTGACACGATAGGCGAGATTGCCTCGTCGTCCGAAGACGGACTCCTCGCAACGACGGGCAGGCAGGAAGCCTGCCGCGCACGGAAACGAGGAGAGATTGCTTCGGTCGAAGCGACCTCGCAATGACTGATATGGGACGTCAATCCCGAAGACGGGATTGACCTACGAAGACTGGGCCCCGGCCTTCGCCGGGGTGACAAGAGAGGGTAGAACATGTCGGGACCGCAAGGGTCGCCGACCTACAAGACGAGGAGAGATTGCTTCGGTCGAAGCGACCTCGCAATGACGATGTACGCAACAGTGGAGAAATAGAATGGCTGAGCCAGGAATAAGAGAATTACTATCTGGTAACGAAGCGGTGGCGCGCGGAGCGTACGAGGCCGGGGTCAAGCTGGCCGCGTCGTACCCCGGGACACCTTCGACTGAAATACTCGAAACACTCGCCGAACAGTATCCAAGCATCTACTCGCAGTGGTCGCCCAACGAAAAAGTAGCGTTTGAGGTCGGCATCGGAGCGTCCATGGGCGGCGCACGGACACTGGTAACGATGAAACATGTCGGCCTCAATGTCGCGGCCGATCCTTTCATGACCTTCGCCTACACCGGTGTCAGCGGCGGCTTTGTGATCGTGTCGTGCGACGATCCCGAAATGCACTCGTCGCAAAACGAGCAGGACAATCGCTTCTTCGCCCGCATGGCCAATGTGCCGTTTCTGGCGCCGTCCGATTCGCAGGAAGCCAAAGACATGCTCGTGACCGCCTACGAAATGTCCGAGATTTTCGATACACCCGTCATGCTCCACATGACCACCCGCATTTCGCATTCGAAGGGGATAGTCGAACTGAACGATCTGTCGCATGGCGCGGACAAGAAATTCACCAAGGATCCGTCGAAATTTGTGATGATCCCCGCTAACGCCCGCAAGCGGCATGTCGTCGTCGAAGAGCGGCTCGAAAAACTCCGCCACTTTGTCGAAGAAACTCCCTACAACCGTGTCGAAAACAACGGCTCGGATATCGGCATCATCACCGGCGGCGTGTCGTATCAATACTGCAAAGAGATTGCGCCCGATTTCGATTATTTCAAAATCGGTCTTGGCTATCCTCTCCCGTTCAAAAAACTCGAGGCCTTTATCAAATCGCACAAGCGTGTGATGGTAGTCGAGGAGTTGGAACCATTCTGGGAGGACATGATCCGCGCCCACGGCCTTCATGTCGAAGGCAAGAAATACACCGGCACGCTCGGCGAATTGTCGCCGTACCGCGTGGCGAAAGCGTTTCAGAAAGCTGACCTGATCGACAAAATCCCCAGCCCCGAAATTTCCGCCGACGATCTCTTCCCGCGTCCGCCGGTGCTGTGTCCCGGTTGTCCGCATCGCGGCGCTTTTA
>CAYVWS010000037.1:0-1868 GCA_964455535.1 uncultured Ignavibacteriales bacterium
CAACAATCTTCCCGTCTTTGATTTCGGCAATGCCGAAACGAGAGGGGTCATCGACTTGCCTCAGCCCCAGCACATGCTCGCCCGCCCCGACAAACGAATGCAGGTCGGCGTCGACAATGGTGTCACCAAGCACTATCAAAAGCGGGCCACTGTCGACATGCGCCAAAGCCAGGTTGAGCGCATACCCCAGCCCGAGGAGCTGATCCTGCGCGACAAACCGGCACTTAAACGAGAAATTCTTGCGGATGTGGGTCTCGATCTGTTCGCCCATATGACCGATGACAAAAATGACTTCGTCGGGATTGAGGCGCACAATCGGGTCGAGGATATGGTCAATAATCGGCCGTCCCGCCACATGCAAAAGCGGTTTGGGCTGTGAATATGTATGGGGCCGAAGACGGGTGCCGACCCCGGCGACTGGTACAATTACTTTCATCGTGACATCTCGCTAATCGGCGGAAAGGTAGACAAGCGCGGGGCGACAGACAAGCGGATATTGAAAGAAGAGCCCAATCACCGGGCAGAGATCGACATCTCTGCGGACACCGCCAGCAAGCGCTGGCCCGTACCCTCGATTTCAACAAAGCGCGGTTCCGCCGCCGCATTGTCGTAAAGCCCGACCAAAGTCTCCTGCGTAGCTTCCGACAATCGGAACTTACGGTAGGCAACTGCGACCCGCCCGACTTTCCACTTGGTGGTAGGGTTCTCCGGCTGAAAATCGAGATTGATCTCGCCTGAGCCGGCGGCGGTCGGGTCGCTCCCTTTAAGGCGGAGCGCGATCGTCAAATTCGAGTCGATCTTCTGTCGCGGGATAAAATAGAACGCCGCGCGGATCATGCCTTTGCCGGCCGGAATAAATTCAGCCGCCAGAAATTCTATCGACGGCCGGCTAAATGTCGCGAGCCGTTCCTGTGGCGGACGAACATTCAGGCCGAGATAATTGGCAAATGCCCGGTCGGCGTCGGTTAACGACGCGTGCGGCTGGAGATTCAGCATATTCTGATCGGCCGACGGAAAGAACAGGCGCGGGATCAAGTATTTCTTTGCGAAGACCCCGGCGAGCGAGTCATCGAGTACGAAAGCGCGGGCTATTTTGAGGCGCGCTGACAGCGCGGGAGTCTTTTCGGCACTCCAGTCGGACACTCGCACCAGCGAATCAGCAATCGCTTTATTCCAGAGATCGAACAAGTCGCGCTGCTCGACCGACCGCACATCGTTGGGGCGGGCAAAAGCCGCAAGGGTGTACAAATCAGCGGCCGCGGAGTACATGGCCGGGCCCGCCAGTACAAGATTGTCGGCCTTGTACCTGAGCTTGGCACCGAGTTTTTGGATCACCGCTTGCCAGTCGGGATTGTCCAGAAGCTGGGGCTGCTCGGAGTAGAGGGCGCCAAAGGCGTCAACAATGTGCTGATACCCCGAGATAGAATCATTCTCTATTCCTTTGAGTATTTCAAGCGCAGGCGGCGGGAAACCGTCAGGGTTTAGTGTGTAATCGTACACCTGCTGATCGGGGTCATACCCGCAAGCGGCCAACAAGAGCGTAATGCAGACTGCGATTACAGTGTAAGTTAGTGTGTGACGCAATTTCACGACAAAGAGAAATTAGCGAATGCGAAGGGCCGATGCCAGTGGGATTTGTGCGAAATCGTAGGTCGGGTTGGCAAGTCCCGCGTCAGCGGGACGCAGGCTACCCGACACACTCTATATCGGGGCAAATCATGTCGGGTAGTCGCTATTCCGCGAGCGGAATGCGCCAACCCGACCTACTTATCACCGCAGCGTCCCCAGCCAATCGTTGTAGAGAAAATAAACTCGCCCAATCAAAAGCGATACCCGTCCCATGACGGTGTATCCAAAATGCGCGCCGA
>CAYVWS010000037.1:1968-16723 GCA_964455535.1 uncultured Ignavibacteriales bacterium
CGCCCAATCAAAAGCGATACCCGTCCCATGACGGTGTATCCAAAATGCGCGCCGAACGAAATCATGATAAACCAAATTCCGGTCGAGGCGGCCACACCAAGCGCGCCGGTGTGCGGGTGTGAAAAGTAGAAGTAAATCAGCGTCGAAATCAGCCCCACGACCACTATCGCAGTCAGGAAATAGTTCGGCACCCCGGCAACGGTCTGCACCTGCATCGTGCCGTGCATCTGTCCCAAAACTTTTCCATGAAGCTCCGAGGCAAGAAATACTCCCGCTGTATTTCCCATAATAAACGCCAGACCAAACCGCGCCAGCCAGGTGGCCTTTGGCCATAGTCGCCCGAAAATCAGCAATCCCAGTACTCCTGGGATAATCAATCGCCAGTTCTGTCCGAAATCAGAAGTGATCGGCGTAAGTAATTGCTGATATACCACTGTGTCCAGATACAGTGCGACATAATACCCTGCGGTGATTCCGGCAAAAATGTGTTCGGCCGCTTTGTACACCGGGTTGTCCCGGTACAAGAACGAAAACATCGCGATCGTCAGAAACGCGCCGATCCAGATTTGGACGACTTCCCAGCTCACACTGCGCTCGCTTTCTGTTTCCTGACGATGAAATACGCGACATTACCGATAACAATCAGCCCGATAAGCAGGAAGTGGATCAGCGACTGAATACCCATCCCGGTTGTGGCCAGCGCATGCTTGCCGACCAGTTCTTCGTATTCGGCCGCACCTTTCATTCCGCCTAACAATCCGGTCAGCTGCTTTGAGTTGACATAGGCGTACTGTTTGGGGGCCATCACCGCCGTCATTCCCGCGCCAACTGGAATTTTGAACTGCGCGTTGACGATACTAATCCAATAGTCGATGATCCCGTTGTCGGCCACCACAAAGATAAACTGCATGTCGGCATACGACTTCACTCTTTGGGTCAGCGGAAGCTGATCGACTGGAGTCCCCGAATTGTCGGTGGGATAAATGGACGCTATCGATGTCCCGAGCCCTTTGAGGACCGACACATAATTCGGCTTGTAGCCGAGATTGACGAAATCGACTCCATACGTCTTGTTGTACTGCGCCGCCAGATCGCGCGTTACTCGCTCGGCGATCGACGGTCCACCCAGCGGAATGGTCGTCAATGTGATGACTTTGATATTCTTGCGGAACAAATGATGCAGCGCCGCACGGGCCATCGGCTCGGTTTCGGCCAACGCATTGGGGTAGACATCGAAAGTCAGCAACACGACAGACGATTCAGGCAGCGCCTCGACCGCATCATAGAGCTGTCGCGCCTCGGGCGTTACACTGATCGGAAATGACACCGGAAAGATGAGCGGGAAAATCACCGCCAGCCAGACCATGAGGTAGACCCAGCGACGATCCATCGAGCCGATTTTCGCCCAAATCGACATCGGCTATCCTCTCCCCATATACGTCCGCTCGATACCAAGCAGAATTCGCAGTGAGAACGAAGCCGCGCCGAGCGCCGCGCCAATCACAATACCGCGCTGCACCGACATGTTGATGCCGTTCATCACATAGGTGTTGATCCAACTGGGTAAATTGTCATTCATACTTCGCAAGAGTGCCTCGCCCATCGGCACACGCCAGAGCATGACAAGCGAGGCGGTGATCAACAGCAGGGTTGCCTCGGCGCTTCGTGCTCTGAAAGCGCGATAAGCCGCCGACGCGATATAAAACGCCAGCACCGCAAACACCGTCTGGCTCATCGGCGTCGCGATGTACGTGAAAATCCAGTCATAAATCGACCCGGTGTCGCGTCCGGCTAGCGGCGCGATCGTCGCCGGAAGCCAGCTCTTGGGAATGAGTGCGGGAATCATCATGATGAAGACTGAAATGACCGTCAAAAGATTGTATCCCCAGCCGGTCTTGCGCGACGACACCACCCGCCAATTGACCCGCACTATCGAGGCCGCTCCCAGCAGAAACGAAAATCCGGCTATGATCGAACTCCAGATGAGGAGTTCCTGCGAAGCATCGCCTAAAAGAGTGCCTTCGCTCTTAAAGAAAAAGGCAACCAGCATCACCAGGCCGGAAAGAAACGCGATAATCAGAGGGACCGTTGATCTCATGCGACTTTGAACCAGCTGATGTAAGTGGTGGCCTGGCCGAGCATGATCAGGATCATTCCAATGACAATGGCAACGACTACCAGAATCTTGAATAGATCCTGCCCTTTGAGTCCGCCAAGCAGAAGTGACTCGTGGGAGAGATACGCCGAAGCCGCGTAGAGTTCCTCACCCATCAGTGTATAGTCGCAGGCGGCGATAAAAAACGGCAACTGCTCCGGCTGTGCGGTGCCCGCAATCTGAATCGAACCGGCGGCGTTGCCGGTTTCGGCGATCACCAATGACTCGGCGAAAAACGCGCCCATAAAGACATTGGCGGCGGGGCGTTCACGCATCAGCATGCCATTAACAGTCGACGCAAACGCCATCTGGTCACCGGCGACATACCGCACTGTATCTTTCTGATACGAATCACCACGGCCCGCCTCGCGATACGCCTGCTCGACCACTTCCTGTCCGGCGGCGAGCACAAGGGGATATCGCACCGGCACGATCAACGGCGTTTCATATTGAGCCGTAATCTTCGCGACTCGTCCAAGAATCGACACGCCCGCGATCGTCTCGATTTCGTCGATTTCCTGAAGCCCCGGAATAAAGAGCACCGGCTTTCCCATTTCCGTGGCGCGGCCGACCGCTTCTTCGATAGCGTCCAGTCCCGCCATTTTGCGGATATAGAGCGATTTCCCCTGCTTGGCGAGTCGTGTAAAGATCACCACTGCCGAGGCAAAAACCAGTATTGCCACAAGCGCATTAATACGGTCATACCGAAAATCCGATTCCGGCGCCGCCGACGGATCCTGAGCCAAGGCCAGCGCAGCGAAAACGCTAACCATCGCAAGTGCCGCGAGAGTCAAGCGTGAGAATTTCTGAATCTGCGAAAAAGTCAAATTACACACATTTCTGGGGCGATTCACCGTCGGCAAATCGCGCCGGATATTATTTGCGCCGGCCGAAATGAGCCGGCGCAGTGTCTTTCTTTACGTATGTACGGCCGCCAAAGTTTGTCGTGGCAACCACGCCGGCACGGTCAGGCCGTAACCAGCGCTTTTTTCAACTGCTCTATGGCATCGACGGGGGTCGGGTCGACTCCGTTCAATATCGCCAGGTAATAAGAAACGAAATCTCCGTACTGAATCAAAGAGAACATTCGCTGAAGCGGCGTTTCGCCGGTCGATTCGATTTCGATGACCGGCACGCCGAGCTTTTCGATAAGTTCGCGGACAATATCCATCCGGCGCTTGATGCGCGGGTGGTCATCCGAATCGTGCAGCTGAATTACAATCAAATGCTTAGCGATCGGTTTGAGCGCCTCAGACCAGCCGACCAGTTCGTTATGATTGAACTCCGCATACTGATTGGCGAACGCCAGCGCTTTGCTGTTCTCGCACAACTGACCTTTCCAGCGAACTCCGACACTGTCGGTCAACGTCGGGCCGCAATAGATGATCGGAATCTTGCCGTGCACATGGGTCGCCACAAACTTGGCGGCATTGTCGCTGGCCGGAAGGTCTTCGATATGAAGTTCGCGCTCATGTTTGAGCCACTCGATTGTCGAGTTAATATCCTTGGCGGCATCCTTGATGAAGCCGAGCTTCTCCATCAGCACCAAAAGCGGCACGAACGAATAGCCCAGAGCGGCCCGCGGCTGCAAACCCTGCGGAAGCATCAGGCACGGTATCCCGTTAAGCCGAGCGACCTCACTTAACATCCCGCCGGTGGTCATCGCGACAAGCATCGCCTTGCGACCAAGCGCATCGTCGACCGCGGCCAGCGTTTCTTCCGTGTTGCCGCTATACGACGACGCAATCACCAGCGTTTCGTCATCGACAAATTCCGGCAGCTGGTAGTTCCGGCAGACCACAAAGGGAACCATCAGGCGCCCGGCCAGATACGACCGGACCAGATCGCCGCCAATGGCCGATCCACCCATGCCGACCACCACGATATTGCGCACACCGGCGATATCTTTAGACGACACATGCCACTTCTGCGAAATCGTCAGCGCATCGGACATTTGTTCGGGAAAGTCGAAAATCCGGTTATACATGTTCGCCGGATCGAGGGCTCGAAGCTGTTCGAGATTGTCAAGAACGGTCAAGGGTACACATCCTGTCTGGTTAAGGTTCTATTCTTCCATAGCCGCGCCAAAGCTATCCAGCCGGCGCTTGACCATAGTGGTGGTCGCCCCGGCCAGCAACGAGGCCGCCAGAGTGCGAGCCGCCTGTGAATCTACACGATTTACACGGCGACAGAGATCAAAAATTTTCGTCGGATTCATGGAAAATTCCCGGACACCCATCCCCACAAAAAGTGGCAAAGCCACCGGGTCACCGGCAATTTCGCCGCAAATGGCGACCGGGATACCGTGGCGGTGCGCCGCCTGAACCGTCATGTTCATAAGGGTCAGCACCGACGGATGCAGCGGATTGTACAAATCAGTCACCCGGGTCGAATTGCGGTCGACCGACAACGTGTACTGGGTCAGATCGTTGGTCCCGATCGAGAAGAAATCTACTTTCGGGGCGATCAGGTCGGCGGTCAGGGCCGCCGCCGGGACCTCGATCATCACGCCGATCGGGATATTTTCGTCATGCGGGATTTTCGCCTTATGCAGATCGGCCATCACCTGCGCGATCAACCGGCAGGCCTTGTCGACCTCGGACACATCGGTAATCATTGGCAGCAGTATTTTCAGATTCTCGTATACCGAGGCCCGCAAAATCGCCCGTATCTGTGTCTTGAACACATCGGAAATCTCAAGCATCATCCGAATGCCGCGCCAACCGAGCGCCGGATTGTCTTCGTGGGGCATTACCGAATCGGTGCGGACTTTGTCGGCGCCAAGATCGAATGTCCTCAATACCACCGTCGAGTCGGAGAATTTCTCGGCGATTTGCAGATAGTATTCGTACTGCTCTTCTTCGGTCGGAAATCGATCCGACGCGAGATAGAGAAATTCGGTGCGATACAGGCCGACCGGAATCTTCTGAGTCGACAACAAATCATCGGTCGGGCCGGGGAGTTCGAGATTGGCCATGACCGTGATTTCTACACCATCTGCGGTGCGCGGCGGAAGCTCCCCGAGACTCTTCAGGCGGGTGGCTAAAGTTGTGCCTTGTTTGCGGGCCTTGGCCTGATACTCTTCGATATCGTTTTCCGTCGGGTGAACAATCACCAGTCCGGCAGTGCCGTCTAAAATGACCGCCGCGTCATGCGGGATCTGCGCCCAGTTTTCATCCACCACCGCCACCGGCATCATGATCGACCGTGCGATGAGGGCCATATGCGAGTTGCGGCCCCCCTCGCCAACCACCAGACCGGCCGCTTTGCGATCTCGATAGGCGAGCGTCTCTCCCGGGGCAAAGCTCTTTCCAATCAAAACCGTGTTCGGCGGAAACTTGGCGGTGGACCGCTGGCCGAATCCAGACAGGTGAGAAAGCACGCGCTTAGCGACCGCCTCAATTTCGCCCGCCATCTGCTTCATATAGGGGTCGGGCGACATTTTGAGCGGGTCCGTAACCTGTTGAACCAACGCATTATACACAAATCCCGCGTTACGCTTCCGGCTCACGATTTCCTCGGAAACTTTGCGGTAGAATTCCTGATCGTCGGCGATCAAGAGTAGTGCGTCAAAGATCTTGGTGACCGGGCCGGAGGCATTCTTTCCGGCCGAGGCGCGGAGTTTTCGGAGGTCCTCGACCGTCTCGTCGATCGCCTTCTTGAGGGACTGAATTTCGCGCGGGACTTCGGAGGCCGGCACACTGACTTCGGCGACTGAAATGTCACCTGGAAGCACCAAATGCGTGCGACCCACGACAATACCGGCCGAAACCGGAATCCCCTTGATTATGCGTCGGCGGTCGACCATGCGAGACCCTTCAAACTCCTCCTAAGTAGCGGTGCGGAGCAAAGGTACGCTTGTGCCAAAAGGGGGGCAAGCGGAATGTCACGGGGGGAATAATCCGATGGAAACTTCACTATCCAATTGACATAACACGTTGTAAAGAAGTAGTCTTACAATTGGGTAAACATTGGCCGTTCCCAAATAGGCTTATGCTTGTAGGAGTGGGCAAAAAAAACCCCGGAGCTCTGGCTGCCGGGGAGCCATTGGGTATACCAATGGCGGGGAATTTGTCTTTTATATAACTAGTTTCGAAAGAAAAGACAACAAACTTTAGTGACAAATTGACCAAAACATGCGAACAATTGTATTTGTGGATGGATTCAATCTGTATCACTCTCTGAATAGCAACACTAGATATCACAAGTATAAGTGGCTAAATATCAAGGGGTTGGCCGGGAGCTTTCTCACTCGATCCCACGAGATTGTAGATACTTATTATTTCACGGCGCTTCCTACATGGCATTCGGACAAGGGCAAAATTGAACGGCACCGAAAGTTGGCGGAAATCTACACAGATTTGGGGATCAAGGTACGATGGGGTGTTTTTAGAGAGACCGAACGGGAATGCAAGATCTGTAATTCGTTATATATAGCGCATGAAGAAAAGAGAACTGACGTCAATATTGCGGTTGCGATGCTTGATCTTGCTTACCAACGCAGCTATGACACAGCTTGCCTGATCTCGGGAGATAGTGATCTCATTCCAGGAATTTCAAAAGTTAGAGAGAGATTTCCAGCGACTTCTTTTCGTCTCATAATTCCAATCGGTCGTATGGCAGACGAACTCAAAAGAGCTTGCGGCGGCGACCGCTGTGCTAGCCAAGTAACAGAAGCTCATTTAGCAGGCAACCAACTGCCAGACCCGTACATCAAGCAATCTGATCCAACTCGAATGATCGGTAAACCCTACTCTTGGAGATAGCGAAAAACGCGACGCTGATCTCACCCCGATTCGCCGAAGCCCGACGCGACCACCGCCAAAAGGGCGTCGAGGGCGGCCTGTTCATCAGGACCGTCAACTTCGATTTCCAGTTCCGCCCCCATCTCGGCGGCAAGCATCATGACACCCATGATCGACTTGCCGTTTACGCGCAGGCCATCTTTGGTGAAAAAGACTTCCGACTGAAACTTGGCTGCCGTCGAAACCAACATCGCCGATGGTCGGGCGTGGAGGCCGAGCTTATTGACAATGTGAGTGGATTTTCTGATCACGACATCTGTTCGGCAAGGGTGAAGCGTTTACCTGAAAGTTCCTGCACCACCCCTTTTAACTCAAGCGCCAACAGAAATTCCATCACCGCCGAAACCGGAAGATTCGAGGCCCGTGAAATCTGATCGACCTGCATCGGTTTTTCCGACAGCATGTTCACCATCTGAATTTCAGCATCGGTCAAATCAGGCCGCACCGAGAGCTGTCGCGCCGCGACCTGACCCTTGAAATATGGAATTTCTTCGAAAATATCGTCGACATCGGTCAACAGCCGCGCGCCTTTCTTGATCAGCTCATTGGTGCCAAGACTGCTTTTTGCTCCGGGAAAGCCGGGGACGGCGAACACCACACGGTTTTGTTCCAGGGCCGTTGTCGCGGTAATAAGCGCGCCGGATTTTTCGCCTGCCTCAACGACCACTGTCCCGGCCGACAGTCCCGATATGATCCGATTCCGGTCGGGGAACAGCCCCTTGTCGCCTTTGGTCCCGGGCAGATACTCCGAAAAAATCGCGCCCTGCTCGGCGATTTTCAGCGCGAGTTGACGATTGAAAGCGGGAAAGACTATGTCAAGCGAAGTCCCCCAAACCGCAATCGTTTTCCCTCCGGCATCGATTGCGCCTCGATGCGCGGCCGAGTCGATTCCTTCCGCCATCCCCGACACGACTACTACTCCGCGTTTGGCCAACTCCGACGCCAGCGCATACGCGAACGATTTGCCGCGCTCGCTGGCGTGACGGGTGCCGACTATCGCGATCATCTTCTCGTCGTTGCCAACCGCATCGCCGTTGCGGTAAAGTATCGGGGGAGCGTCGGGGATTGCCAAAAGCGATTTCGGATATTCCGGCGAATCCCAAAACAGAACTGTCCAGCCGAGTTTGGCGATTTGAGTAACAATTTTCTTTGCCGTCGCCGAATCCTGCGACTGACGAATCTCAGAGGCGAGCCCTTTGGAAATACCGGGGACGGCTTCGAGTTGATGCACCGAGGCCTCAAGCACCGCGGCGACCGAGCCAAATTTTTGGACCAGCTTGCTGAAACGCACCCGCCCCACTCCCGGTACCGAGAGCAGCGTGAGGGCCTCAACCAACCGATTTTTGACTTCGCTGTTCATCCAAGCTTCGCTCCAGGGTGTTCAAAAACTCGCGCGTCCCCTGCCCCGCCACCGCCGAGATATAAAGATAATCTTTGGGGAGTGTTTTGGACAGTTTGTTTAGATCACTTTCTGAGACCGTGTCGGTCTTGGTTACAACCGTCATCGACGGCCGCTCGATCAACTCCGGGTCAAACTCAGCCAGTTCTTTTTTGAGGGTGGCAATCGCGGCTGAAATTTCCGGCTCGTTGATATCGACCACATAGACAACAATGCGGGTGCGCTGAATATGCTTCAAAAACTGAATCCCGAGCCCCTTGCCTTGCGCGGCGCCCTCGATCAAACCGGGGATATCAGCCATCACACACGACTTGAATTCACGGAAACGGACAATGCCTAAATTGGGAATCAATGTCGTAAACGGATAGTCAGCGATTTTTGGGCGCGCATCCGAAAGTGTGGCGAGAATCGTCGACTTGCCGGCGTTGGGTTTGCCGACGAGACCGACATCGGCCAGCAACTTTAGTTCAAGCGAGAGTTTTCGGCTTTCGCCCGGTCGCCCCTCTTGTGCTTTGCGCGGCGCCTGATTGGTCGGGGTCGCAAACCAGATATTGCCGCGCCCGCCTATCCCGCCCTTGGCGACCGTCACCTGCGCGAAATCTTCGTCGAGATCGCCCAATTGCGCGCCGGTTTCCATATCTTTGATGATTGTCCCGGTCGGCACATGAAGCGTGATTGTCTCGCCGGTCTTGCCGGTACGCGAACGCCCGGCTCCCGGCACGCCGTTTTGCGCTTTGTAATTGCGCTTGTACCGAAAATCGAGAAGGGTCGACAGATTCGGATCGGCCACAAATATCACATCGCCGCCATTGCCGCCGTCGCCGCCGTCGGGCCCGCCTTTCGGGACATATTTCTCTGTCCGAAACGCGACACACCCGGCGCCGCCGTTCCCGGCCGCCACTTCGATCTCGACATAGTCGATAAACATCGGGGGAATATCTCGGGGTGCGGGGGGAAAGTCAAATGGCGGCCGATTAGTGTGTCATCGCCTTGGTAACCCAACCTTCAGGCTGGGCTCTCTATCTTCGCCCTCTTGGTGGCCCACCATTTATGGTGGGGTACTCTTCTTCACACCACACGATTTCCCTACAATCTCCATGCTACCGGAGAATCCGCCCGCTCATGTATGACTCGTCTCCGTGTACATACCATCGGCCATGTGTTTGTCTACCCAAGAATCGCGAGTGCGTCAAAACATTAAAAATATGAGCAAACGAACCCGTTATCTCATTGTCACACACCAACCGCTCAAAAAATCGAACCCAAAATCGAACCCAATCGCCCTGCGACCAAAGCCATCTTTGGCTCAACCAAAGCCACTTCCCTCAGCAACCAATCGGCATGAAACCGAACGAACTCCGTGTACTTGCCACCAGTTGACCTGCCCACCCGCACGGGGTATATTGGCCCGCTTATGGCGAAACAGAACGACTCCGACACCCTCTCCTCGGTCGAATTGGCCCAGCGGCAGGGGATCAATCAGCGCAAACGCAAATGGTACGAGGAGTCAACCCTCTTCTTCGGGCGCGTCTGCCTCAAACTCGGCCTGACCCCGAATTTCCTGACCGGTGTGTCGTTTGTCTGCGCGATTATCTCCGGCATCTGCTTTTGGAAAGGGCATCTGATCTGGGGGATCGTCTGGATTCTGCTGACCGGGTTTACCGACATGCTCGACGGTTCCACTGCGCGCGCTGCCGGCTCAGGCACCACCTTCGGTGGAATATTGGACCACGTCTCCGATCGGTTCGGCGAGTTTTTTGTCATCGGCGGAATCACGCTTTCTGATATCATTAACCCTGCCTGGGGCTTGTATGCGCTTTTCGGAATGCTGATCGCCAGTTATGTCCGTGCCGCGGCCGAATCGATTGGCAAACTCGAAAACTGCGCCGTCGGGATTATGGGGCGGACCGAGAAATTCATCGCGATTATCCTCGGCGCTATTATTGAAAAGTACATTCCTGAACATGTGCAATGGCTCCATGTCGGCTGGTTGGAACTGGCCATGATCTTTGTCGGCACCACCTCGATCATCACCGCGATTCAGCGCATGGTCTTCGCCAAAAAAGCCCTCGACCAGCGCGAAGGGCGCCGTTAACTCTTACCACTGGTTCAATTCATGATCACAGCTATTGGCAATCCGGTTTACGATTATATCAAGACCCAAAAAGTCGAAACACCCGGGCGGGTTTTGTCCGGCTGTTCGACCAACGCCGCGTTGGCCCTTTCGAAAATGGGAGAGAGAGTGCATCTGGTGGGGGCGGTCGGTGAAGACTTCGCCGATAAATTCGCAAGCGACCTCAAGCGGTTCAACATCAGTCACACCCTATTGCCCTCGAAACAAACCGGCGGATTTTCGCTTGTCTACTACGACAATTTCGGCAACCGCACCCTCGACCTGCTTGGTCGCGCCGACAATATCGAGCATGTCTCGCCCGATCTCTACGCCGATTCCAAAGCAGTGCTAATCGGGCCGATCTTGGGCGAAGTATCGTTTGAGATGATCGCCGAAATCCGCCGCGAATTTGGCGGCCTGTTTTTCTGCGATCCGCAGGGACTCTTGCGCGGCGCGCACGATGACGGCCGGATCTTCCATCACAAGCCGCAGGGTATCGAGCAGGCGCTGTCGCATTTCGATATTGTCAAACCCAACGAACTCGAAGGCAAAGTGCTTACCGGGATCGATTGCCGCGAAAATCCCTACGAAGCAGCCCGCATCATCAAATCATGGGGACCGAAGATTGTCATCGTGACCCTCGCCGAGCTTGGCTCCGTCATCTACGACGGCAAGCAGTTCATCGATATCCCGCCGTACGAGATCGATCTGGTCGACGCTACCGGCGCGGGGGATACCTACATGGCCGGATTCACCTTCGAATATTTGAAATCCGGCGGCGATCTGCGACGAGCGGGGTGCTACGCCTCGTGCACGTCGTCGATTATGATCGAAAATGTCGGCCCCGACTTTCAGATGACCGAGCAGATGATCCGCACTCGCCAGGAACGATTACTGGCCATGACCGGTTACAAAGTGCAAGTAGCCGTAAACGCCAGCCATGTGGCTGGACCGGACGCTTCGCGGCGTTCCGTTCAATAGCTTGTAGGTCGGGACCCTTGCGGTCCCGACAACTCTATTCGAAGGATTGTCATGGACGATTCAATTTTCTACCGCCGCAAAAGTCTTCGCTCGTATCTGGACAAATCAATTCCCCAAGACGTCCTCGATCGCGTCTTCGACAAAGCTCGCTGGTCACCTTCTCCCGCCAATCATCAACCCTGGCGATTTGTCGTCGCGCAGAGCGCTGACGCCCACGCACGCTTTGTGGAATGCCTCTCGCGCGGAAACGAATGGGCCGCCAAAGCGCCCATACTAATCGCTGTCTGCTCACGCGAAAAGGACGACGGCGTCCGCGACGACGATCCAGTTATGTATTACCAATTCGCCACCGGACTCGCGACTATGGGACTTCTGTTAGCGGCGGTCGATGAAGGCCTGCTGCCGCATCCAATGGCGGGATACGACGCACCCAAACTCCACGCGGCGCTCTCGATTCCGCCGGAGTACCACATTATGTGTATCGTGTCGCTCGGATATCAGGGACCAATTGATCTGTTGGACGAACGCACTCGCAAAAAGGACGAAGCCCCCCGCGTCCGCAAACCGCTGAACGAAATCGTTAGCTACGATCAATTCAATTTCCACGACCCGGCGTAGCTTCTGTTTCTGAAAGTACTGGGCCTACTTCATCACAGCATTGCGTCATTGCAGGCGAGAATTCGAGCATCGCAATCTCCTCAAGTGATTCTCCCTTTACAACTCGCCCCTATCTTCGTATACTAATTCATCCAATTTCACCACGCCCGACAAACGGGGCGATTGACGGGGAGAGGGTATGAAGACATCCGGGAGAATTCTCGTAATTTGGCTGTTCTTTGCAGCGACAATTCATGCATCTGATACGACTCAATTTCGAGTCGACTCGTATATACCGAAATACTTCAGGGATTTCGAATGGAGTGTGCAACTAGGAGCAGTTGCTTCGGGGTTCAATAACCCTGACAAAAATGTGTATAGGAACGACGATCCAACGCACTTCTATGATTACGAGGGCAAGAATCAGAACTTGGATCTTTCCATGTTCCACAGATTTCGTCGGATAACTGTACCAAGTTTTCTGGATATCTCGCTGCGGTCCGAATTGAACTGGGAACACAACGAAAGCCACACCTCGGATTCGCTGCCCGGTGATCTCGGGGCATGGCGGTTTTCAAATGGGACCCGGCCCCGTTACTCACTCAGATTGAATCCTGTCATCGATGTCGGCGTATTTCTCGCTGGCGATATGTTCGTTTCAGTCAGTTCGACTTCTGAATTTCAATTGGAGGCGTATCACAGTGAAGAAGATCGATCTGGAGATATTGCACACAGCACTGATTACCCGGAAACGCACTATCGTGATCACTATTTAGGATTACGCTCAATTCACAATGGCAGATTTACGGCTCTCGTAGCCATGGGGATCGGGAGATTATATGGGGGACAATACGCTTTTAGTTCTTTGAGTATGGTCGATGAACTGAATCGGCGCGGGATGACTCTTCGTAATCCCAGCTATCTCGAACTCAGAGCGCTCACGGATACAGTTTACTACTATCGCCTCAAACACGGCTTTGACAAGCGTGAACAAAGAATCAGAGCGCTTACCTCCATTGCTCAGTATCTCGCTTCGGCGGGAATATCAGGCGACTCATGCGCGCCGATTGCACTTGCGATTGAAGACGTCTGGGATTACTTCCCACAACAAGACCGGCTCTTTGGTGCGCGAGCGCGCATTGGACTCAACTTCCGATATCGAAATTCGAGTGTACGTCAAAGCGACATGGTGCATGACACTGACTTGTACCGCTTCTTTAATCCGGGCGACAGCATCCCGTCTGATTCTGTGTTACGCATCGAAGACGAACATCGATATCAATACGACAAGTACAGCGCCGGCGATTGGTCCGTGAGCGCCTTGTTGGAGTTTCACAAGCCGCTATCGCTGCATTGGCAATGCGATATCTCCGCGTCGGCAAGTTACTCGCTCAATGACTACGGAACCACCCGTAGCCTAATAATATATTGGTTGCCGCAGGAATCTCGAACCAGCAGTTCCCGAACCTCAACTGACGATAACTCGATAAGTGGCGAAGGTCGAATATGGTTCACCTATCTCGTCGATGCGCGCACCAGCGCCGCTGTCAAATTTACATTTCTAGCCGGTACTCCCTTTCGCGGCTTTTTCGACGGCGGTGTGTATTATGGCAGTCCGGCCCCAGGGATGTCGGCACGAGAGGACTGGAACCACAGTCGTCAGGACTATCTTACATTGGCGCCATCGTTTACCAAGAGATTGGCGGTCCCCACCACTTTGACTCTCTCTGCCACTTTCAAGTGGGACATCTTGCGCGCCGACTATCAGGACTACACCAACTTCGAACATCGTCTTTCATATTCCGTTGGCGCAACGCTCTCGCATCAGATATTTTAGTCGGCATGAGCGAATTGACCTACGATGACTTCACTAAAGTCGATATCCGCGTCGGGCGGATAATCGAAATCAACGACTTCGAGCGGGCGCGGGTGCCGGCCTACAAAATCAAAATCGATTTCGGCCCCGAGATCGGCATTAAACAAACCTCGGCGCGATTCAAGACCAGTTACACGCCCGAGCAATTGATGGGGCGGCTGTGCATGTGTGTGGTCAATTTCCCGCCAAAAAATATCGGCGGATTCATGTCCGAAGTGCTCCTGCTGGGCGTACCGCGCGAGGGGGAGGGCTTGGTGCTGGTCGCGCCGATCGAGGACGCCCCGCTCGGTGGGCGGATGTATTAGGCCTTCACCCCATCAAATATCGCCGACACATATCGCTCGGCGGTGTCGCGAGAGATCGACTCGCGACCGAGATAAGCGCCATCCATCAATCCGCGCAACATGGCCTGAATCAAGTCGGCCAACTTCACCGACGGGACATCCCGGCGCAGCTCGCCGGTCTGCATTCCCCGCAAGACAATTTCGCTTACGAACGAATGCATATGTCGTTCGACTTCCACTCCTGCGACAGATATGCCGGAATGCTGAAGCGCGTGGCTCGCGAACTGGTAGAAGCGCTTCTGTTCGGATGTCAACTCCGGATCTACGACTACTGCTTCAATGATGTACCTGATGCGATCACGGGCATGCACCGCCTTCTCGTCTTTGCGAACTCGCGCCATCCACTGCTCAATCTCAAAATCAAAACTCAGCAAAGTAAATTCCAGCAGATGGCTTTTTGAAGGAAAGTACTGAAAGAACGAGCCCTTTGATATCCCCGCCTCCGCACAGAAGCGATCAACGGGAAGGCCGTCGTAGCCGTACTC
>CAYVWS010000038.1:0-16545 GCA_964455535.1 uncultured Ignavibacteriales bacterium
TTTATGACGCTCAGAAACGGGCGTACGATGCCGAGAATGCCCGCCGCATAGCGGTCGGGTCGATCATAGCCGTCTGGGGACTAAGCGTGCTCGACGCTTTGTTGTTTACTCCTGAAGAGCGCGCGACTTTCAGTGTAAAGAGTGTCGCCATCGTTCCGGAGGCGACGCCACAATCATTCGGCCTGCGATTGAGCAAGAGATTTTAGTATGAAGAAGATATTCAAGATAGCCGTAGTAAGCTTGACCATGCTCGTTATGGTCGCCGGTGGATGCAGCCGCAAGATCGACTCGCTCGATCCGGTGCGCACCCTTCCCGATCCGCTGGATGCCCCGATCAATTTAAGCGCCCTGATTGGTAATCGGGCGGTGACGTTGTCGTGGGAAATGCCGGTAGCCACCGGAGTGTCGTACTATCGGATATTTGTCGCCGACTCGCTGGGCGGCGAGTTCCGTTTGCGCGATACCAGTCATGCGACGAGTCACACGATTTCGGGATTGTCGTACAATCACCAGTATCAATTTTCGGTGGCTGCAGTCAGGTCGAGCAATGACGAGGGCGATCGGTCGTCTTCGATTAGTGTGCAGATACCGGCGCTTTCATTGGTGGTCAACAACGATCAGAAATACACAAACAGCGTTCAGGTGAATGTCGCGCTAAACGCCGGGTTCGGCGCGACGGAGTATCAGATTTCAGAGGACTCGTCGTTTGCCGCGGCGCCGATTCTGGGATTTTCGAGCAGTGTGCAGTTTACGCTGTCAAACGGCGACGGCAACAAGCGGGTCTATGCCCGTTTCTACTACAACGATGGTTCGCGCACCAATGCCGCGGTGTACGACGAGATCGTGCTCGACACCCGGGCTTCGATTTCTTCGTTCGATTTTCTGCCCGCTCAGGCCAGTTTCCAGACCTACGAGACAATCAACTTTGAGCTGGTTGCCAATGAATTGGGCGGCACGGCCACCGTCTCGTTTATCGGTGCGCCGCAGATTACACTCTACGACGACGGCATTTTCCCAGACGCGGCGGCCAACGATGGCAAGTACACCGGACGTTGGTTGATACCGGTGGGTGTGTCGATGACCGGAACTGAAGTAACCGGCAATTTTACCGACGCCGCGGGCAACGATGCGCTGCCGCTTAAGGCCCCTGACCTGCTCAATGTTGTGGCCACGCCGCTGCCAGTTACGATTACGTCGACTTTTGCATCGTCGACCTATCAGATCGCGGTCGACTGGACGCCTTCGACTTCGCCGAATTTCCAGGCGTACCGACTCTATCGTGCATTGACCAATAATGTCTCTACGGTTTCGACTTTGGTGACGACAATTTTCGACAAGCCGTCATCAGGGTACACCGACACTACACTCAACGCTAACACGCAGTACTACTATCGTGTATATGTAGTCGACAGCTTTGGATATACGTCGGCGTCCAATATCGATTCGGCAAAGACGCTGGTGAACACGGCGCCTGCGGCGGTGTCGTTGGCCGGATCTCTGGCGGGAGATTCGTCGGGATTTAATCTGAGCTGGACGGTATCGAGCGAAACAGACTTTGCATCGTATCGAATTTACCGTAAGAACTCGCCCGGGGTCACGACCTCGGATTTACAGGTCAAGATCATCAACGACCGGAACACCGATTCCGCCTCCGATTTCATTGCGGGAACCGGCACGGTCTACTACCGCATATTCGTTTTCGATCGTCATGGCCTGAGCACCGGCTCGAATGAAATTTCGCTGACCAAGTAAGCCGATGCGATTTATCGTTGGTATCAACAGACTACTGTCGGTCGTCGCCGATACATTCAGGCAATTCTTCACCTGGCGCATCTGGGCAGTGTTGCTCGGCTATTACTTTCTGCAATGGCTCCTTTTGCTGGCGCATTATCAATTTACATCGCCAATGTTTGGCTGGCTGGCCTCGATTACACTGAGTTTTCAGGATACGGAGCGGGCTGCGGCGTTTACTCATTATCCGGCGCACCTGATTTTGCTTCCCGGAGTATACGGCTGGGCGAAACTTGGGCTGGGTCTGTTAATTGAGGGGTCAGTCCTGGGATTCGTGGCCGCAGAATTCGCCAATGCTTTCGGAAACTCGTTACCGTCGCGGGGATCGTTCGCGAGTCGGTGGGTGCAATTTCTGATTATCTGGGTCGTGATCAACGGCCTGGCTATGGCGCTGGGTGAGATAGTACCGTCGCTTCTGGCCTCCAAGCTTTACAGCCCGAAGCGGGTGGCGGTATTTGCATTTTTCATTATGCCGGCACTTTTCACAGTCTGTTCAATGTTGTTCTTCTATGCATTCGCAATCGCGGCCACGACCGGACGAAACGCATTCTCGGCGCTGGGCCATTCTCTGCGAGTTCTTCTGCGAAATCCGATGACCACGCTGGTTTTGACGGCGCTGGTAATAGCGATTCCGGTACTGCTCTCGGCGGTCACCGGAGCGTACGCTACGACCTTAGTCGACAAGTTTCGACCGGAACTCATCTATTGGCTGCTGGTTGTCAGCATTATCTTTGACATGCTGTCGGCCTTTTTCTGGATGGGTTTCAGCGTTCGTCTGATCGCGGACGAATCGGCCTGAGTTTTCTTAAGTAATCTCCAGTTCGGCTTCTGATTTTCGCAATTGGTCGCTATAGTGCACCATTGTGAAACAATTGGTATTGCCTCTGTCCACCAGCTTCTGAAATCGTCCCAAAATCATCCATCAATTTCGGGAATTCGCTCAAAAAACTACCAGCGAAGGCCGATAGAGTGATGGAATGAGAAAAGGTGCAGACGTATGAAAAAAATACTTCTGGTAGACGACGACAAAGAAGTTTCACAGTCCCTGGCGAATTTGTTCGACACGGATAAGTTCGCGTTCGACTTTCTGGAGGACGGGACTGAGGTGCCGATCTACCTGCGCAAGCAGGAGCCGGACCTGGTGATGCTCGATGTCAATCTGCCGTCACTTTCCGGGCTTGAGGTACTCAAACAGATTCGATCGGTAAATGATCATTTGCCGGTCATCATGATTTCCGGATTCGTATCGACTGAAAATGCGATTGAGGCGATGCGTGAAGGAGCGTATGAGTATCTTACCAAGCCGTTTGAGATTCACAAACTGATCGACACGGTGAACAAGGCCTGCGGGTATCATCAGTCGGCGGCGGCCGTGATCAGCCCGACGCGGACCGAGGCGCCGCCGGCGATGGATGAGATCATCGGGAAATCACCGGAGATCGTCGAGATCGCCAAGGTGATCGGCCAGGTGTCCAAGACCGATGCGGCGGTGCTTATCTTCGGCGATTCCGGAACCGGCAAGGAGCTGGTGGCGCGGGCGATACACCGCAATTCCAAGCGCAAGAATGGGCCGTTCTTATCGGTCAACTGCGCGGCGCTTCCTGAGACGCTTCTGGAATCGGAATTGTTCGGGCATGAGAAGGGCGCTTTTACCGGAGCGTACTACAAGCGCATCGGCAAGTTCGAACAGGCGCACGAAGGGACACTGTTCCTCGATGAAATCGGCGATATGTCGATGCTGACGCAGTCGAAACTTCTGCGGGTGCTTCAGGAGAAGTGCTTTGAGCGAGTCGGCGGCAATGAGACAATCAAGGCGGATGTGCGTATTATTGCGGCGACCAATAAGTCGCTGGTGCAGTCGATGAAGGAAGGTTCGTTCCGGGTCGACCTGTTTTACCGCCTCAAAGTCGTCTCGATCTATCTGCCGGCGCTAAAAGATCGCAAGGACGACATCCTGCTTTTAGCCGACTACTTCCGCAACAAATTCTCCGACAGTCTGGCGGTTCCGCCCAAGCAGATTTCGAAAAAGGCGCAGCAGGCGCTGATGAAATATCCGTGGCCGGGAAATGTGCGCGAGCTTGAAAATAATGTGCACACGGCCATGGTGATGTCCAAAAACGACACGCTGCAGCCGGAAGATTTTCCGTCGCTGTCCGAGGACAAACCGAAGGTCGATGTCGATCTGGCGGTGCTGCAGGATGACTACACCGAGACGTTCAAGAAGATTGTCGATCCGATTATGCCGCAGTTGATTTCGAATTCGCCGGGGCAGATATATCATTTCCTGGAATCGGCGCTTGAGCGGGCGGTTATTGCGTCGTGCTTGAAGCAGTTCAACGGCAATCAGGTGAAAAGTTCGGAAATTTTGGGAATCTCCCGCAATACTCTTCGAGACAGAATTTCCAAGTACAATCTGTATTAGTCCTCAAGACCATTTAGGAAGAAGGACTGCGACTTAGGTCGCGGTCCTTTTTCTTTGTAGTGATGCCAAAAGTTGAAGGAAACCGGCGGGTGGGGGGGACCGTACAAGGCCCGTGGAGTCCCGTCTTTAGTTAATGGTTGACTGCCGGACGGGACATGTCTACAATTGCAGATCGACAATTTACTACGGTTGAAAGGAATGATTTCATGAGATCAAGGACAGTACTGTTTGCAGTACTTCTGGTACTTGCGATTTCGCCGGTGGGTGTGCTGGCCGACGGCGCCGGTTCGGTGTTCGGCGGTATGGCGACCGGCCAGAGTTACGGTCAGGGGATCGGCGTGATGGGCATTGCCGGCGGCATAGCCGATGCCGACGGAATCAGCGGCTGGTTCGGGTACGGCATGTCGAAGTATGTCGACGGCCGGCTCAAGCTCGGCTTCTTCGATGCCGGCGACAAAACGCATCTGGCCGTCGGCGGGGATTTCAAGTGGCAGTTCTGGTCGGTGGCGGAGGGCTCACATTATCCGATGGATATGGCGATCGGCGGCTTTTTGGAGTATCTGGACGGCGACGGCGGATCGGTCACTGAGATTGGTTCGCATCTGGTCGGCTCGTATCCGTTTCGACTCACCAACGGGAGCACGCTTTCACCGTACGGCAGGATCAACGTGCGGCTCGAACATATTTCGGTAGCCGACAAGTCAGACATTCGCTTTGGCCTGAATGGCGGCGCGGCATGGGCAGTCAATCACAACCTCAAATTTTTCGGCGAATTTCAAGTTGACGGCAACGACGGGGTCTTCTTCGGCGTCGAGTTCGGCGTGATGTAGATTTCGACGTAGTCGAGATTACGCATGTAGACGCACCCTATTTGTTACGGGGTGCGTTTTTTTGTTGGGTGATCTCGGCGGCCGGCTTCTGTATATTTGCGCTATGGCCAAGACGATTTTGGTGGTGAGATTCGGATCACTGGGTGATGTCATTTTGACGTCGGCGCCTGTGCGGAATCTTCGCCTGTCGTTTCCTGACAGCAGTATCCTTTATCTGACGCGGGAGCGGTATCGTCCGCTGGTCGAAATGTTCGGGACAGTAGATGAAGTGATCGGCGTGGGCGATCGTCCGGGTCTTGCCGAGATGAGCAATGTCATACTGGCGCTCGATGACCGGAAGCTCGACACGATCATCGATTTGCATGGCAGTATGCGGTCGTGGGTGGTCAAGCGGCTGGTGAATGCCAACACCAAATTTGCCTATCCCAAGAGACGAAAAGAACGGTATCGGTTGGTGCGGACACATGAGATACCGGAACACTATACGCACACCATCGATGCGTATAATCAGGCGGTAGCGGAAGCGGGCGGGGCCTCAATCACGAAGCGACCGGTCTTGTTCCTCAATCTCGCCCCCCTCTCCGGAGATTCTGTCGCAGAGGCAAAGACGGTCGTGATCGCGCCGGGAGCGGCCCACGCCAACAAGCAATGGCCGCTCGATCGATTTGCGCAGACCGCCGTTAAGCTGCATGAATTGCACGGAGTGCAAATTGTCTGGCTTGTGACGGGCGGCGATGATGCCAAGCTGGATATCGGTCAGTACCTGCCGCGGGAAAGTTGCACCAGACTGATCGACAGGCCGTATGTCGAACTTGCTGAAACAATTTCGCGGGCTTCGCTGACTATCGCCAATGATTCCGGGATCGCGCATCTGTCGACCGGACTGGGTACGCCGACGTTTTCTATTTTCGGGCCGACGCACCCGGCCCTTGGATTCGCGCCGCGCGGGACATTCGACCAGGTCATCGAAGTAGATGAGCCGTGCCGCCCCTGTTCGCTTCACGGACGACGCCCCTGTTTCCGGGAACAACGGTTCTGTTTCACGCGGATTACCGCTGACGATGTTGTCATTCGGGCGCAGGGGATTCTATCGCGCGATCCGAAGCGAAATCGCGCGCTCGTCCTGGACCGTGATGGCACGCTAATGGTCAACAAGCATTATTTGGCTGACCCGGAAGGAGTCGAACTGGAAGCGACAGTGCTCGAAGCGCTGACGATTGCGCAACAGAAGGGGTGGAAGCTGGTTGTCGTTTCCAATCAGTCGGGGGTCGCCCGGGGGATGTTTTCACTTGAGGACGTCGAGCGAGTTAACGGTCGGTTGCTGCAAATCCTGATTGCTCAGGGGATCAGAATCGACGGAATCTGGTACTGCCCGCACCATCCGACCGAAGGGAAGGTTGCAGAGTTCGCCGTCGCGTGCGATTGCCGCAAGCCGGCGCCGGGAATGCTCGATCAGGCGGCGCGGGAGCTTGGATTTTCACTGCGCGAATCGGTCGTTATTGGAGATCATGCGGACGATTATTTTCTCGGGCAGGGAGTGGGAGCCAAATCGTTGCTTGTCAGAACGGGGCATGGCCGTACAGTAGAAGAAGAACTCAAACGCGCGGGAGTCCAAACGCAGGGCGTGGTCTTTCCGACACTCTTGGCGGCGGTGCAGAGCTTGGGATAGAGGGCGCGATGCTTCATCCGGCGGCATTCGGCGAGTCACTGGGAGAACGGAAAGTTCGTTGCCGGCTCTGTCCGGCCGATTGTATTCTCACCCCAGGAAAACGGGGGATATGCGCAAGCCGATTCAATTCGGGGGGACAGCTGGTTACCGACAATTACGGCGAAGCAGTCACACTTGCTCTTGACCCGATCGAAAAAAAGCCGCTCTATCATTTCTATCCCGGGAGATCCATCGTCTCGACGGGACCAAACTGCTGTAATCTGGCCTGTTCGTTTTGCCAGAACTGGTCGATCTCGCAGGAGAAAGCACCGACCAGATTTCTTGCGCCTCACGAATTAGTAGTCCGTGCACAACAAGAACGATCTGTCGGTGTGGCCTTCACCTATTCTGAGCCGATCATCTGGTACGAGTACATTGTGGACACAGCATCGCTGTTGCGCCAGGCCGGGCTGAAAGTTGTGCTCGTCACCAATGGGTATATCAACCGTGAACCGCTAGCACAACTACTGCCGCATGTCGATGCTTTCAATGTCGATTTGAAAGGAATGAGCGAGCGATTTTATGCCCGTGTCTGCAGAGGGAAGCTCGATCCAGTCCTCGACGCGATTCGCATGATAGCCCAATCCCCGGCCCATCTTGAGATCACCAATCTGATCATTCCGGGTGAAAATGACAGTGGCGCTGAGATCGAGTCGCTCGTTGACTTTGTCGCCTCCGTTTCTCCTGAAATCCCGCTGCATTTTTCGGCGTATCATCCGGACTACCGGATGACCAATCCGCAGACGCCGGAAGCGACTCTTCTCCGGGCAGCCGAAATGGCGCGGCGCAAGCTGGCGTATGTGTATCTTGGGAATATTGCCAGCGAGAAAGAAAATAATACCCACTGTCCTTGGTGCGGCAACGTGCTCATTGAGAGATCGGGTTATCGGACTTGCATTCGTGGGCTTGAGGGGGACCGCTGTGCCGGATGCGGGGCAAAAAGCGGGATCAAAATCTGACTGCTTGTCTGTAGCCGCAGAATACCGATACATTGTGTAGAGGTCCGGTCCTTTTTCCCTTAGGCGAAAACCGGAACAGGATCGTCTACTGAGATGTTGCCAAAGTAAAGGTTGGAATCCGATGAAGCGCTGGATGGACAAGCCAAGAATCCGATCGGCCGCCGCGATGGCCGTGATTGGATTTTTTGTCTTGTGCATTTTCGCGGCCGAAGGGGCGCACGCCCAGTTCTATTTCGGCAAGAACAAGGTCCAGTATACACGCTTCGACTGGCAGGTGATGACCACCGAGCATTTCCATGTTTACTTCTATAGCGAAGAAACCGAAATCGCGCGGGTGGCGGCCCGGATTGCCGAAGATTCGTACCGTGTACTGGCTATAAGGTTCAATCACGAAGTTCCGGAAAAGATTCCGCTGATTATCTATTCGTCTCCCGGATATTTTGCGCAGACCAACACGATCCCGGGAATTCTGCCGGAAGGAGTAGCCGGATTCACTGAATTCTTGAAGGGACGCGTGGTACTGCCCTTCCACGGATCGTACTATGATTTCCAGCATGTCATTCAGCACGAATTGGTGCACGTCTTTACAATTTCGCGGCTTGATCTGGCGATGGCGCGCCGGAGCAGCATTCGATTCCCGTACCCGCCGCTCTGGTTTACCGAAGGGTTAGCGGAATTCTGGTCAAAAGATTGGGACACCGAAGCGGACATGGTCATCAAGGATATGGTGCTGGGCGGCAAGCTGTTTACTATTGATCGTCTGTATGAAGTGCAGGGAACCTACCTGATGTACAAGCTCGGTGAGTCGATTTGCGGATTCATCGATTCTGCTTACGGCGCCGACAAACTAAATCTCTTGTTCGACAACTGGCATAAGGGGCGAAGCTTTGACGAAATCGTGCAGTTGACTCTGGGAGACAATCTGGAAGCAGTCTCGCGCAAATGGGAGTATGCCCTTAAGAAACGGTATTTCCCTCAGCTGGCCGATCAAGGGCTTCCGCGCATGGAATCGGAGCGAATCACCCGTGACGGTTTTTCGACCAAAGGCGTGCCGATCAACTGGGACGACCGCAAAGGTCATACGCGCTGGGTGGTGTACAAAGCAAATCGGTACGGATACACGGGAATCTACATGAAGGCGCTTGACGGCCACACGCACCCTGTGAAAACACTTCTTAAAGGCGAGCGATCGTCGCGATTCGAGTCGCTGTATCTTTTGCAGTCGGGGATCGACGCCACTGATTCGGGGAAAGTCGTCTTCTCGTCAAAGTATGGAGATCGCGATGTTATCTACCTATATGATCTGAACAAGGGGAAAGTGGTCGGGGAGTATGCCGATGACCGACTGGTTGCGGCGCGCTCGCCGCGATTGTCGCCTGATAACCGGCAGATTGTGTTCTCGGGGGTGGACAAGTCGGGTTCGTGCGATTTGTATCTTCTCGATCTGAGCGCGTCTAAGTTTACACAGCTCAATCAGGATTTGTATTATGATATCGATCCGGTCTTCACGCCCGACGGCGCGAGTGTGGTTTTTGCCTCCGACCGGTGCGACGATGGCGCCACTAATTCTACCAACCTATACAAGCTGAATCTAGCAGATCGCACGGTTAGCCGACTCACGTACGGCAAGGGTCGCGACCGGTCGCCCGACGCGACGCCGCGGGGGATATTCTTTTCATCCGACCGAAATGGCTCGTTCAATATTTTCCTGCTGGATTCTGCCGGCGAGCTTACGGAGCAGTCGACCTACGCCACGGCGGCGTTCGATCCTCGGCTGTCGTCGGATGGAAAATCGCTCATATATAGCGGGTATCAGGATATTCAGTTTCAGGTCTATGAAATGAAATTGCCCGATTCCGGGCGGCACATGCCACAGGTGTTTGCTTCGACGACTTCGTCGTGGGTTCCGCCAAGAATTGATTCGTCGCATGTAAAGAGTTCGATCAAATACGATACGCGATATTCGTTTGATATCGCGCAGTCGACGGTCGGATATGATCCGGTTTATGGATCGCTCGGCGGTTTGCAGGGGGCGGTGTCGGATGTACTCGGCAATAAGGCATTCTACTTTCTTTTGGCGAATACGGCTCAGACGCGAAGCGATTTCCTGTCGTCGTTCAATTTCGGGACGACGTATGTGAATCGTGAGCGCCGCGCCAATTGGGGAATCGGCGTTTTTCACTTGTACGATGAGTATTTCAACGACAACGAAGGGTACTACGAGGAACGTCAGGCGGGTGTTGTCGGGCTGGTCAGTTATCCGTTGTCGAAGTTCAATCGAATCGATAATACACTCTTCGGCCGCTATTCGAAAAGGGATCGCCGCTACGGACTTAAGGATCGTGAGGCGGTTATTGTCACCGACTATTTGAGCTGGGTGTATGACAATTCGATCTGGGACATATCGGGTCCGCTGGAAGGGCGACGGTACAATCTGTCGGTGGGGACCTCGTATGGTATAACCGATGGCCGGACCTACAATCGTCTGGCGCTGGCCGATATCCGACATTATTTCCGACTGGGAAAATACTCAGCGTTTGCCAATCGCCTGTTTGGCTTCACGTCGACGGGTGTCGAGCCCCAGCGGCTGTATCTGGGCGGGAGCTGGTCGTTCCGCGGGTTTGACCGCCGACACTTCTACAATCGAAATATTCTCTTTGCCTCAAACGAACTGCGCTTTCCGCTCATCAACGATCTGCTGATCGGCACACCGGCCGGGCTGATCGACTTTCGGGGGATACGTGGAGCGTTGTTTTTCGATACCGGAGCTGCATGGGATGACGAGTTTGATCAATTCTATGGATCGTTTGGTGGCGGCTTCCGGGTGAATCTGGCGAATATTGTGTTGCTGCGATTTGATTTCAGCCGCACGACTGATTTTACGACGATTAGTCCGCGCACCGACTTCGACTTCTTCTTTGGGTGGAATTTCTGATGAAGTCGCGCGGAATAGTTGGGCTGGCGGCGCTTCTGCTTTTGTCAGCGGCGTGTATGAAGAAGGGTCGGTTTGAAGCGTCGGCTGAGAGCGGCAGTCAGTGGCATTTCCATCGCGGGACGGTTGGATCGACCGGGGCCGACACGACGGGCAGTTTCTCAGGCAAGCTTCGCGTCATCTGGCAGAGAAAACAGAATGACAAGGCGATCGGGCCGTTGACGCTTTCCGGCGGCGGGTTGTTCTATACGGGATCACGCAAGAAAGTGAAAATATTCGATCCGGCGACGGGCGCAACGCTGGCGCAGATCAAAGCTCGCGGGCCGGCCCAATCAGGGGCGGTTCGGGCCGATTCGCTGCTTTTCTATGGAGTCGGGCCGCTTAGAAATGAATTGGTTGGTTACAATTTGCACAGGGGCAGGGAGATCTGGGAGACGCCGATAAAGGATGTTTCGGGCGGGTCGATACTATGTAAGAATCGGCTGATTGTAAGCTCGTCGACCGACCGGATAGCGTGTTTTGAGACATCCGACGGCCGCGAGGTCTGGTCGAGCGAGCTTGAGGGAAGCGCAGTCGCGCCGCCGTCACTTTCCGGATCGACTGTGTATCAGCCGACCGATGCGGGCAAGGTGTATGCGCTCGACGCCGACCGCGGCACGAAAAAGTTTGTCGCGACCGTTGGCAAGCCGATCGTGAGCGCTGTTGCAGTCGGCGAAAAGATTTGGGTGACCGATATAGGCGGCGCAGTCAGCGCGCTGGATACAAGTGACGGCCGCATCGGATGGCGCGCTGAATTGGGAGGGCCGATCTGGTCGTCGCCGGCAGTAGCCGATGGACGAGTGATTGCCGCAAGCAGCGCGGGAAGCATCGCGGCCTTCGACGCCGGTACCGGCGCGGAATTGTGGCGATATGAGGCGGTCGACGTGATTCGAGCTGCGCCGATTGTTGTAGGACAGGTCGCACTCGCTGCGACCATGAGTGGAAAATTGATTTCATTGTCGGCTGTCGACGGCCGACTGATAGATACACTGGATGTACACGGCCCGGTGCGGATTGCGCCGATCACCGACGGAAAGCGCGTGTATGTCGCGACCGACTGGGGTCGCTTAACTTGCGTTGGAGATGACTATGCAGCCGAACACACGACCGGTAACTCAGGCGCTGTTGAACACCGACCTTAACGAACTGGCGCATTCGCTGGTGCGGGAACTGGCGATGGCCTTTCGCAAAGTCTCCATTTACGGTCCCAGTCATCCCCTCTCGCTCAAATCACTTGAAAAGCCGTTTCTGATCTGCGGGCAGATATTTAGGGTACGAAAGTACATCACGATCAATGTCCAGCGCGGCAATTTGTATGTCGCGAACATTGCGCTCAAAGAGTCGGTCTTTAACACCCAGATCATGCAGTACTTTCAGATGCTGGAAATGAAAGCGATTGTGATGGAGGCGTCGCTGACGACCGACGAGTTCCTGTTTTTCGTCTCGACGATGGTCAAGCGTGAGACGCTCTACGACGCCGGCTTTTCGATGTCGACGCTGTTGAAAGAGCATCGGATCACGAGCATCGAAGTCAATTCGGAGCTGGCATACGAGTTGTTCGAGAATCGGCGGCAGTATCGGGGCGATGTCGACGGTGATTTCTCGGCGCGGCGCATGGCTCTTGATCAGATGGGCAATTCGATAGAACAGGCGACGCGCTTAAGCGGCGTGGCGGCCGATACCCTGCTCCAGCAGAAGATCGATTTTCATCCGGAGATTGTGGCCTACTTGCTGCCTGATCGGGTGGCGACGACACCGTGGCAGGAAATCCGTCGGACACTGACCGATCTGGTGCGGGAGATAAACGAATCGGCGGGCGGGAATGCGGCCGCGGTTGATTTGTACATGGCAATTTTCCGGCTGATTGAATTGCATCCGGACCGCAAGAAAATCACGGCCGATCTGACTGCGCCGGCGGCGCTCGGCAATAGTGCGCTGAATTTGCATGACCCGTCGACTTCGACCGGCAAAATCAGAATTGAGTCGTCGCGCAAGCTCGGACAGCTGTTGGATAAATTGTTTGAGTCGGGATCATCCGAAGGAGTCGGCCAGATTCCGGCTGAATTTAGCGAGGCCTATGCGCGTCTGCTCAAGACCGGACAAATTCCGCAGGCGCAGGATGTTATCAAGGGTCTGCTGGAGAGGATGTCGTCGCCGGACGCTTTTGCGCGCCAGCGGGCGCTTGATCTGTTGGGTGTGATTGTCGGTGAGCTGAATATGTTGACCAACGCCGGAGTGCTTGAGTACACGGTGACGTCGATCAATGCTGCCGTGGCCGACAAGCGAGAATCGTTTGAGTATTCCGAGTTAATCTGGTATGTCGCTCGCAAGTGTCTGGCCGCAAAACGATATGACTTTTTGGCTTCAATGGCCGCCACGCTGGCCGCGCGACGCGGGGTCGAAAACGGCGTGACAACCTACGACTCGATGGCGATCAAGAAATCGTTTGAGAATATCAATCGCCCGGAAGTTGTCTCGTCGCTGGTTGATGATTTGCTTAAGGCGCGCGCCGAAGAAGTGGTGCATCTGAAGTCGATAATGATCTCGATCGGCTCGGAGGAGATCGCGTTGGCGCTGTCGCAGATTATTTCGCACCCGCTTCGGTCGGTGCGGCAGATGTCTCTTAAGATTCTGGCGGAACTGGGCAAGAATTCGCTCAAGGTGTTTTCGGATATTCTCGTCGACGACTCCTGGTTCGAACGGGAAAGAGATCGGCATGAATTGCCCGATGCGAAATGGTATGTGGTGCGTAATTCGATTTTCGTGCTCGGATCTCTGCGCGATCTGGGCGGCGTGACTTCGCTGCGTTTGCGCATTACCGATTCGGATATTCGAGTGCGGCGCGAGATTGTGAGTGCGCTTGAAAAAATCGGCGGCGAAGAAGCGGTCGATCTGCTGGTTGTGATGGCCGAAGACCGCGACCGTGAAGTGCGCGAAGCGGCGCTTTCGACTATCGGAATTATCGGGACACCCGAGTGCGTGCCGATGGTGATCGATATCGCGATGCGAAATCCGTACGACTCCATCCGGGCGGTCGCGGTGATGGGCAAGATCGGCGGCGAATCGGCAAAGCAATTCCTAGGCGATCTATTGGAAGACGAAAACGCGCTTACCGGTCTGGCGGCTGGCAAGGTTTCACGCGAAGAGCTGCGGGCGGCAATTGTGCGGGCGCTTGGGAGTATCGGCGACGCCGAGTCTATAGCGAAGGTGGAAGCATTCCAGCTGTCGTTGTCGGCTGCTCAGAAGTTTCTGATGCGGGGCTCGGCGGTGCAGAAGGCGATAGCGGACGTGCTGGCGCGGAAGTAGCCGTAGGTCAGCTTCCTTGCGAGGCTGACGCCCGTTTTGAGGGGCCAAGCAAAGATGTCATGGTCGCAAGGACCCTGACCTTCAAGAAGAAGAGTTTTGGAGCCGAGAGTGATCTCGGCTCTTGTCATTTTGGCACTCACCCCTGACAAATCGGCATTCGATTTATGTCATTATGGCGCACATATGCGCCAGTTTGGCATAGAAAACTAGATCGGATAGACTCATAAATTCGTAATCCGTTGAATTATAGCGAGTTGTATTGTTTGGCACGGGCGATGCAATATGTCTGGGTGCGAATGAAAACGAAAAAAAAGAAAACAACAATACGCAAGGAGGATTGAAAATGACCTGCATGACTATCAGACCGGTACGCCACCGCTGGAACGAACTGGATCGCCTTTTTGAGGACATCTGGGGTGTCCCGATGGCTCGCACCCAGCAGGAGACAGATTTCTCGCCGCGGGTGAACATTCAGGAGACCAAGGATCATGTGGTCCTGACTTTTGAACTGCCGGGAATGGAGAAGAAGGACATCAAGGTTCAGGTCAAGGACGACGTGCTGACAGTAAGCGGCACGCGCGAACTGAAGAGCGAACACAAGGACGGCAACACCGTGCGCTCGGAAATCTGGTCGGGTTCGTTTAACCGCTCGTTCACGTTCCCGGAGACGATCAATCCGGAGAAGATCAACGCGGATTACAAGAACGGCCTTCTGGAAATCCGGATGGACAAACTTGAGGAGGTTAAACCCAAAGAGATCGAGATTACGGTCTCGTAAACAGAAGCCTTACGACAGTTCGAAATTGGTTGGCAACGGAAGGTCGGTCGCAAGGCCGGCCTTTCGTGTCTGCGACACGGGCTTGGGCCTTCGGCGTGTTGGATTGAGAGTAGCGACAAACGGGCAGACGGGACGTCTGCCGCGCACGAAGAGCACCGTCGCATCGAGCGGAGAGGAGATGCGGCGTCGCGGAAATCCCAATTGAAACGTCGGGGTCTCGGTTCCGCTCGAAGACTCGCTCGCAATGACAGGTGTTGTAGGTCGAAATCCGTTGTCACGCCGAAGGCGTGGTCGAGCGAAGCGAGAGGTTTCGACAGAGATTTAACGGCTGGGCCCCGGCTCAGCGTCCCGCTAAGAGCGGGACTTGGCCGGGGTGACACGATGGCGCGAGGCGATGTAATCATCGACATGGGAGATGTCAACCCCGAAGACGGGATTGACCTACGAAGAAAAAGAAGTATTGTGATATGAACATGGCCACACAGAACAAGGATTTCTACAGCGCGCTTGGGGTGAGCGAGAACGCCACACCCGATGAAATCAAGCGGGCGTTTCGTACGTTGGCCAAGAAGTATCACCCGGACCGGAACAAGGGATCAAAGACGGCCGAAGCGAGATTTAAGGAGTTAAGCGAGGCGTACGACACGCTTTCCGATCCGGCCAAGCGGACTGAATATGATATGATCCGCAAGTATGGCCACGCCGGCGGGCCGGAATTTGCACAACGACGTTGGCAATACAACCCCGAAAGCGACGCCGATTCGGTGCGCGGATTCAGATTCAATTTCGATCCGCGCGGTGGCACGACCGAGCAGTTTGAGTCGTTTGGTGATCTCGATGAAATTTTAGAACAGATCATGGGGAGGTCGCGCGGTGACGATGGTGCCCCACCCCTTGGGGTGGGTTCCAAGAAACGAAGCCGAAGGTCAATGCGTGGCGACGACATTGGAGTCATTCTGCCCATCACGTTCACCGAGGCGGCGCTGGGCGCCAATAAAGTTCTGCGCGGGAAGAGCACCGGGAAGACATTGAGTGTAGCGATTCCGGCCGGTATAGACGATGGCGGCGAGATTCGTCTCGCGGGCCAAGGGCGACCGGGGACGAACGGCGGAGCCCAGGGAGATTTGGTGATTCGCGTGCAGGTTGAGCCCGATCCGTATTTTCGTCGAGAGGGGTTCGATATTTTCACGCGGCACGAAATTGATTTTCGCGAGGCGATACTTGGGTGTAAAAAGACAGTGCGGACCTTGCGCGGAAATGTGGCGCTTTCGATTCCGGCGGGTACACAGCCCGGGGCGCAGATGCGTCTTAAGGGACAGGGGATAGCGGCGAACGGAGTCGTTGGTGATCAGTATGTCGAGATCGCCGTCCGTATCCCGACGCGATTGACTGATAAGCAGAAGAAGATGTTGGAGGAATGGGAGGGGTAGGATGAAGCAATTCGGGTTGGCGCTGTTGGCAGGGCTGGTGGCGTCGAGTGCGATGGCGCAAGATGCGGACACGGCTCGGCCGATTATGACGGCTGAAGAAGCGTGCAAGTTGGCCTATGCATGGACGGGGTTTGACAAGAATCGTCCGGCGGATTTGATACCGCAGTGTAGGGCGGAGTTGGTGGATTCGGGGTATTTGAAGCATAGGGACTTAAGCCAGTACGTAATAGATAGCTCGTTGTGGTGCGTCGTCTTCGATAGTATGCGACTCCAAGGACTAGATTTGTCCGACAGTTTACTAAGAAGACAAGAGTTAAAGAGATGTGAATTGCTGTTTGGCTCGACGACAG
>CAYVWS010000039.1:0-16531 GCA_964455535.1 uncultured Ignavibacteriales bacterium
ACTCGCCAAAGTTCGACGTGGTGTCAGGGCTCCTGCCCTGACGCCCATGTAGAAGACGCAGTCGGGTCTAGAGGCATGGCTGCACACAAGTATGCACTTGATCGATTACATCATCATCCTCGCCTACATGGTCGGGCTGATCCTTCTGGGATTCCGCAAGAAGATAGCGCCGGACAGTTCAGCCGGTGAGTTGATCCTTGCCGGTCGACGGCTGACTATGCCGGCTTTCGCGCTATCAGTGGTCTCAACCTGGTACGGCGGCATTTTGGGGGTCGGCGAATACTCGTACAAGTATGGCCTTTCGAATTGGCTCGTCTTCGGACTGCCCTACTATGTCGCGGCGGCGATCTTTGCGCTCTTTCTGGCAAAGAAGGCGCGCGAGTCACAAGTACTGACAATTCCGGAACGGCTTGGGCAAGTCTACGACAATCGTACGGCGGTACTGGGAGGAATCATCATTTACTTGGTGACCGTCCCCGGCGCCTATGTGCTTTCTATTGGCGTATTAGGCGAGCAGATCTTCGGCATTCCATTTTGGATCGGCGTGATTGCGGGCGCTTTCTTTTCTATCATCTACGTATATCTCGGCGGCTTTTCGTCGGTAGTGCGGACAGATATCTTCCAGACAGTCTGCATGTTTCTGGGTTTCATTGTGCTGTTTTGTTTTCTCGTCGGCAAATACGGCGGGCTGGAATTTGTGTCATCGCATGTGCCGGAGAGTCATCTGACTTGGCATGGCGGAAGATCGGGCTGGTATATCGCGACCTGGTATGTGATCGCTTTGATGACGCTAGCTGAGCCCGCTTTCTTCCAGCGCTGCTGCGCGGCGAAAACACCCGCCGCAGCGCGCAACGGCATATTTCTGGCGATCGGCATGTGGGCCTGCTTTGATTTTCTCACCACCAGTTGCGGAATGTATGCGCGCGCCCTGCTGCCCGATTTGTCCGACCCGGTTTCATCCTTTCCGGCGCTTGCCACTCAGATTCTTCCCGCCGGCATTCTCGGTCTGTTTGTGCTTGGCATGGTGACTACCGTGCAGTCGACGGTCGATTCGTATTTCTTCATCTCCGCGTCGACTTTCGGCAATGATATCGTGGCACGCCTGAAAAAGATCAGCGAATCGGAAATCACGCGTTACACGCGCATCGGTTTGATCCTCTCGGCAGTCATCGCGATTGTCTTCGTGTTCGTATTTCGCAGTGTGGTTGATATCTGGTACGCCTTCGGAAGTATCGCGACACCAGCTCTGATTGTGCCGGTCTTCTTTTCGCTCGTCGGCAAGCGCCGCATGCCCGCGCGGGTGACATTCTGGACGATGATTTCGTGCGGCCTTGCTTCGCTTGTCTGGTACCTGTCGCAGTACTGGAACGGCGGCGACTATTGGTTTGGCTTGGCGCCGATTTTTCCGGGGCTTGGGTTGTCGCTTGCGGTCTATTGGGCGACGGCGAGAAAGAGTACGAAGTCGTAGTTATAGGCCAAACGAGGACGTCTGCCCCGTTCTTCTGATCAGTCTTTGTCATTCCCGCCGAAGAGCGGGAATCCAGTCGTTGATTGCATCCACAGAGTTCCGTTTGAATTCTCTGACTGGACCCCCGCTCTGCGGACCGACTGAAGTCGTTCCTTGTCGGGGGTGACAAGACTGAAACGGCGTGGAAAAACGTCCAAACCGCAAGGGATTTCGACCTACAAGATTATTCGTGTGAGCCGCTGATTCAGTTCCCATAGCGCAACGCGGTTGCTGTCCCATCTTAGGATATCGTGCGCCGCCTGATACGACAGCCATTGGAATTCGTCGTGTTCGTCTGAGATTCTGATCTGTAACCCGTCAATCTTCACGCCAAAAGAGTATTCCGGAACGACAAGCAGATCGGCGGGCCAACGCGCCGTGCCGTTGAAGTGTATTCGGGGAATGCAGGCACTGGAATCCAACCGAATCAATGGCCTATCGCTCGGGATGCCGGCTTCTTCCATGATCTCTCGCTGTGCCGCTTGCAGCGGCGATTCTGCATCCTCGGCTCCTCCCGAAATGAACTGCCACATCGGATTTCTACGCCGGTGAAAAACCGCGAACAAATACTTACCGTCTGAATCTTTTCGAAACGGAATTACAAGAACCTGAATCGGAGCGCGCAAAGTGGCCTTCCTCGTGCTGAAATGCTGGACGCCACAATATATCACAACAAATCTGAAGACAAGAGCAGCCCACCCTTCGGGTGGGGTACAATATTCTGCACAGAGTCGAATTCTCGCGATTGCCTCGATCCCAACAGGGCAGGGGTTTCGACCTACAAAAAGCAGGGCTGCCTTCCATTGCCTAAATCGCCCCACTTTTGTATATTTCCCCCTCAATGAGCGAACCGATTTACCTGTCCAAAGAGGGCCGGATCAAGCTCGAAGCCGAGCTGAGACGGCTCAAATTCGAAGAGCGACCCAAGTTGCTGGCCGAGATCAAACGGGCCAAGGAACTTGGCGATCTCTCCGAAAACGCCGAGTACCATGCCGCCAAAGAGGCGCAGGGGCATCTTGAGCGCAAGATCGCCGAACTTGAGGATAAAATGTCGCGCATTCGCTCAGTCGATACCGACAAGATTCCTTCCGACAAAGTCTTTCTGTTCGCCAAAGTGCTGGTGCGCGACGCCCGCGACGGCGAAGAGATTGAATACACCATTGTGCCGCCCGATGAAGCCGATGTCGACAACGACAAGATTTCGGTCAAGTCGCCGATCGGCGCCGGACTGATGGGCAAAGCGGTCGGCGAAAAAGCCGAGATCGTGGTGCCCGCCGGGAAGATTGTGTATGAGATCATGAAGATCGGTCGAGAGTAAGTTCTTTGTGCGAGCCAACCATTCGGATGGACTACAGAGTGCAAGAATGGCTGTTTACGACGCACTAACTCACGAAACGGCGAAGCCCCAAGCCCGTGGTGCTGCCACAAAAAAACCCCGCGTGCGCGGGGTTTTGAATTTGCGGGAGCAAACGATCAGTTTTCTTCTTCGTCGAAAAACTCGTCGACCGATTCTTCATCGTAGTAGTCCTCGGTCTCTCCCCCCTCGATCCCGGAAGCCAGATTGGCGCATTCAAGCGAACAATAGTAATCGGCTCCCTGTTTGATCGGTTTTCCCTGAATCTTTTCGTTGCACTGGGCGCAAAACATAATCACCTCATAATAACGTCATTCGCAACTTACTGCCACATCTCAACTTACGCCCTCTCGGGCCCCTGCGGCGAGACCAACTTGGACTGGGCGACAATCTTATACCTACTTTTCCCAGTTGTCAAACTTTTTTTTATGTACTTCGGTTCCACTAAAAGACGAAATGGTATATTCGTCTGCCAAAAGAATCGGCATAGCCGGTATTGCTATCCGGACAAACGTCGATCTACAGAGTAAAACCGGGGATTTTGACCCCCAAAAAGCCGGGAGTTTTGATTGAGCCAGCAGAAATACTGGGTAGATAACATCACGCAGGCCATCGGCGACACGCCGCTGGTGCGGCTTCAGCGTATGGCCAAAGAGCGCGGCATTCAGGCAACTGTCCTGGTTAAGCCAGAGTATCTGAATCCGTCGGGCTCGGTCAAAGACCGCATGGCGACCTATATCTTAGACCAGGCAATCAAGCGCGGAGAGCTTAAGCCCGGCGGCACGATTGTCGAGGCGACCTCCGGCAACACCGGCGCGGCGGTGGCAATGTATGCCGCGGTGAACGGATTTAAAGCCATTTTGACTATCCCCGACAAGATGTCGCGTGAGAAAGTCGATACGCTCAAGGCCTTCGGCGCCGATGTCCATATCTGCCCCACGGCTGTCCCCGCCGAGTCACCGCAGAGCTACTATGAAACCGGACGGCGTATTGCGCGCGAAACCCCAAATTCGTTTTTCATCGGGCAGTACTTCAATCTCGACAACATCGAAGCCCACTACAAACTGACCGGGCCGGAAATCTGGGAGCAGACGGGTGGGAAGTTCGATGTCTTTGTTGGCGGCATCGGCACTGGCGGAACAGTTTCCGGTGTGGCAAAATATCTCAAAGAGAAGAATCCCAAAATCGAAGTCGTCACCGCCGATCCGATCGGCTCGGTCTATTACCAGTATCACAAAGACAAAACGATGATCGAGCCGCACACTTATCTGGTTGAAGGAATCGGCGAAGATATGCTCTGCCCGACGATCGACTTTTCGGTGATCGACAAAGTCTTTCAGGTAAACGACCAGCAGTGTTTTCTGGCGGCGCGCGATCTGGCCCGCAAAGAAGGTATTCTGGCCGGCGGCTCCTCCGGCGCGGCGGTGCATGTGGCACTCGAGTATGCCAAGACACTTTCGGCTGACAAAATTGTGGTGGTGATCCTGCCGGATTCCGGCGCCAAATATATCAGCAAGCAGTTCAACGACGACTGGATGCGAGAGAAAGGGTTTATCCGATGAGCGGCGACAATCTCAAATCAAAACGCTTCGAAACCCGCGCGATTCACACCGGTCAGGTTCCCGAAGACGGTACCCGTAGTGTGACACCGGCGATTTACCCAAGCTCAACGTATCGCGTCCAGTACCCCGGCGATGAATCCGGATACGTCTACTCGCGCTGGTCGAACCCGACGCGCAAGGCGCTCGAAGAGACACTGGCGTCGCTTGAAAACGGCAGCCGCGGCCTGGCCTTTTCCTCGGGTTTGGCGGCCATGCACGCGGTGCTCAATCTGCTCAAACCCGGTGATCATGTCGTGGCATGCGCTGATCTCTACGGCGGCACGCGTCGCCAGTTCGAGCGGGTGTGGCGGAATTACCAGATCGATTTTTCATACATCGACGGCCGCAATGCGACCGACTTCGAAAAAGCAATCAAGCCCAACACGAAGCTCGTCTGGATGGAGTCACCGACCAATCCGCTGTTGCACTTGATAGATATCGAAGCCGTCTCGCAGATCGCACACAAGCGCGGGATATTGGTCGCTGTCGATAATACGTTTGCGACACCCTACATCCAGAAGCCGCTCGAACTGGGCGCGGACATTGTCCATCACTCGGCATCAAAGTATCTGGCTGGGCACTGCGATGTCATCGCCGGCGCTTTGGTCGCCAAAGATCCGGAATTGGGAGAGAAACTGTTCTTCAGCCAATACGCCATCGGCGCGCATCTTGGACCGTTTGAGAGTTGGCTCGTATTGCGCGGATTGAAGACCCTGCATTTGCGGATGGAACGCCACTCGACTAATGCAGTGAAGATCGCCGAGTATCTTGAGACAGTCGACGCCGTCGGAAACATCTATTTCCCCGGCCAGGACGGCAAGCCGGTGCCGAACAAGATGGCGATGCCCGGAGGGATGCTTTCGTTTGAAATCAAAGCGGATTTCGAGACGGTCAAAAAATTCGCGACTGCTACCGAGATTTTCACCCTCGCCGAATCACTGGGTGGCGTCGAGTCGCTCATCAATCATCCGGCGGCAATGACGCATTCGTCGATACCAAAAGAAGTCCGCGAACAGAATGGGATCACCGATTCGTTGATTCGACTGTCGGTCGGGATTGAGCATATCGATGACCTGCTCATTGATCTGCGGCAGGCGTTTGAGAAGATCAGGTCGGCAGTGAAGGTGTGACGAGAACCCACCCGTTGGGTGGGGCACAACTAGATACACGTGTGGCGTCAGGTGCCCTCACCTGACGCTATTGTTTTTGGGCTGAAGACGTCGGGTAGCTTGTTCGGCAGCGCCAAACATCTCCACCCGACCTACAAAAGAGATTTGTAGACGACCGACAAGTCCTGCGCCCCCAGCCCCCGCTTGATCGCCTCGGCAAACGCCTCGCGCGCGGCTGAGGCCATGGCGTCAGAAACGCCTAAGTGCATTGCGAGATCGTGGAGATATCCCAAATCTTTGTGAATTGTCTTTGCCGCGAATGTCGGCGCGAACTTTTCGGTTAACAGCGCCTCGCGCTTGGCATTGAGTATCGCCGAATTTCCCGCTCCCGAGCTGAGTATTTCAAGCGCCTTTTCTTTTGATATCCCGCTCTTCTCGGCAAGCACAGTCGCCTCGGCGATCGACGTCATAAACGCGCCCAACAGCACATTATTGATCAGTTTCATCTTGGTTGCGGCGCCGATTTCGGGGAAATAGAATTGCTTTGCCGAAATCTGATCGATGACAGGGCGGACAGTACTGTACGCCTTTTCATGGCCGCTGATCAACGCCACCAGATTGCCCGAAAGAGCCGGCGCGACACTGCCAAGCACCGGTGTTTCCAGATACGCGCCGCCCTGATCCGCGGCGCGAGTATGAAATTCACTTACTTTGGCGAAATGGTTGGTCGTGATATCGCAAATGATCTTGCCGCGTAAATCCACGGAACAGAGGCCGTTCGTTCCGAGAAGTACGGACTCTACCGCCGGAGAATCAAACAAGCACAGGAAGACGATTGAACATTGCGCGGCAACCTCGGCGGGCGAATTGACCATCGTTGCCCCAAGATCAGCAGCTTTCGCCGCGGTACGGTTCCAGACCACCAGTTCGTTCCCCTGAGCGATCAGGCGGGTGGCTATCGCGTGACCCAAAGAGCCGAGTCCAATGAAACCGAGCTTCATAGTTTAGTTACGAAAATCAGGTCTTGTTGGGGTCCTGGCCTTCGACCAGTGACATCATATCTTTGACCAGCACCGGTTCGACGGCGTAGAATCCCTGACCGTACTTGCAGCGTGCCTGAAGCCCGAACGCCCGCGCCATAGCACTGAGATTCTCGATGTAATCGCGCGACTTCTCGGGATTCAAAAACTGCGATTTATGCGCCGAGAGCGCGGCTATCCAACCGTCGAAATGCGGCGTGATATCGACCACAAAGTTCGGATACACTTGCGGCGGCAGGAAATAGTGGAAAATGCGGGTGACTAGATGCGGCTCGCCGGGGACTTCAATCTTTTTGAGCGCCGCTAAATTGGCCGCGTTGATCGCGATAATGCCCGAGGCAACATGATCGGGGTGCGACTGCCGTCGCCCGTGGCCGACATGCGGATACGGCGCGAGGATTATCTTGGGCCGGGTTGCTCGAATGATCTTGGCCAATTCCAGCCGTTTGTCGTAGGAATCTTCGAGTTTGGTGTCTCCCCAGTCGAAGCGATGAACAACCTCGACTCCGAGAATCGCGGCCGCATCTTCGACCTCGCGGGCGCGAATTTCGGGTGTCCCGCCGGTTCCCATTTCTCCCTGCGTCAAAATCACAATGCCGCAGCGATAGCCGCGTTTAGCCAAGTCGATGAGAACGCCGCCGGTGCCGACCTCGATATCATCGGGGTGAGCGCCGACCGAGAGCAAATCAAAGGGACGATCTGAATTCATACTGTGTGCCTGCCATCTGCAAAAAAGCCCGGAAGATCACTCTCCCGGGCTTTGCTGAATTCGTACGTGTCAGTGCCCGAAATTGTCCGAGTGGAATTTGAGCCACTTGCGGAGAAGATCGTACACAAAGGCGCTGGGTGCGTCGGGAGCGCCGGAATAGCCGCCATAGGGCTGTTCGGTGATCTGCGCGCTCAATCCCTGATTCTTAAGGTAATTGATCCACGACTGCGTCATCGGATAGTAATTGAAGGGAGAACCGCTCGACGTCGAGAAATACATGTTCACACCTGCAAGCGGTGTGCCGCCCGCCTGGACATAAAGCGAATCAAGATTGTTGCGCAACCAGAGATTCCACATCGGCTGGTAGATGTCGCCCGGCAGATTTGGTGCATGCGACGAATCGACATAGAATGGGAAACACGGGTCATACGACTGATAATCTTTCATTCCGACAACCAGGCCGGTAACGAGCGTCTGCGTATCGGTGACCGATGTTGTTGAATTCAGGGTGATGCGAACGATGCTGTCGTTCAAACCTGAACGCGCCGGTGTGTATGAGAAACTGACCAGCGTGTCAAACGGCGAGAAGGCAAAGGCGCCCCCCAAGAGAATCATTGAAAGCGGCGAGACCGCGAGACTGTCAAACTTGATCCCGAGCGAATCCCGCTTTGGTCTGCGATTGGCATACTGCTCATTCATGGCGGTTTTGAAAAGCGGAATCAATCCCGACGCGTTGTCGGCGCCATTGAAATCCAGGGGCCCGTCGGCAACGGTGACCGACGTGTACGTTCCCGGGTGTTTCAGGAGGGCCCGGAAGACGCCGTACGACGCCGTGCCGATACCGCCGATTCCCCGCTTAGCGGGAGAATTGATCGTAGCCGGGACGATATTGCGAACATAGGAAACAAGTCCAGAGTCGCCGGGTGCGCCGATGATACCGTCATAGTATCCCGCCGGCGCGCTGTTGCCGTACCAGTATCCACCGAACACCTGATCATTGCTGACGCAATGAACGACCATGGGCTGAATTTCACCCGAGGCGATCATTTCGTCCATGAGATCGAGAAGTCCGTGGTTGAAGTAGTAGAACTTGTCACCGGTTTCAGGAGCCAGCAGAACCAAACTCGGAACCGGCTGTGCACCGTTGGCCGGCACGGCAACTTTCGGGATATACATGGCGCCGAGCATCAACTGCGATTCATTGCGAATCTGCAGCGCCAGCAGTGTGTCAAATACGTGATCGGCTTTGGGGAATTCATTCCAGCGCTGGATGTCGCTGGCCACCGGAACATTGGTTCCACGATCGGAGCAACCGAAACCGATCAGGAGTATTCCGAGTATCAATGCGGATTGAATGTATCGCTTCATCATGGCTGCCTTCTCCTAGAATCGGTATTGGAAAGATAGAACGGTTTCGACCGTTTCGGCCTTGTAGTCGCCGGGGAAACTGTCCACGACGCCGTCGCCGTTGAGATCGTAAAATCCGTTGACGCTCAGGTCCGGATAGTGGCGATAGCTGAGCGCCATCGAGCAGTCAAACCGCGGGGTGGCGTGGAGCATCGCGCCGGCGTTAAGACCGAGCTTGTTTCCGGTGTCGAACATCTGCGGCGAACTGGATGAGTGATCTTTGTCGGCCGACTGGTCGTAAGATCCGCCCGCCAGAAGCGAGAGTTTCGGCTTCCAGTCGTACTTGAGTCCTACAGCCACCTTGCCCGCCGATTTCCATTCGGCCGGTCGATCGGTCGAGGCCGTCAGGTACGACGAGATCGCCTGGCTCGTGCCGCCCACCGGGAAACCGGTGGTGCCGGAGTAGTCGAACACAAATCCGTCGAATTTGGACCACATCATGAGCTCGGCGTCGATCGCCACTAAAAGCTTTTCAGTCAGACGATACGAAAGCGCGGCGCCGAACGAGGCCGGAAGTTTGAGCTTGGTTTCAAATTCGGACAAGAGTTTTACCGATGCCCCGCTGGTGAACAAATACTCAGCCGAGCCGGGAGTGTAGCCGCCGGTCCGCTGGGCGGTCAGGTTGCGCGGCAGCAGAAAATTGAGATTTGCGTTGCCTTTGATGGTAATATCAAACGGAACCGCGGCGGTCAACCCAAGCGTCCCTTTGTTGAATTTATACATCATCCCCGCGCGAATGCCGAAACCCCAGCCGTTGCCGTCGGCATCGACAAACTGCGGAATATGATCAAATGGGCGATCGCTGATCGGTGACTCCAGAGGATTGTCGCGGAAAACCAGATCATTGTAATTCAGGTCGGCGCGAAGCAGCTGCAGACCGAGACCGTAGCCGAATTTCTGGTCGGCGGTTGTCTTGGCGGCTGTGAACTGAAATGCGACGACATCCAGATTGTTCTTGAACTGATTGGTCGGATACAATCCCGAGGCCGAGTCATTGTACGCATAGAGCGGGCGGAAAAGCTGCCAGCTGATATTGGCGTCGAACGGCTGGTAGGCCGCCAAACCAATAACGACTTCGCCTTTTCCCATCGGCATCTTGGTGACCAAACCGGAGCCCGGGGTGTAGTAGATCTGGTGAAAGTTGTTGACCGAGGTACCGTTGAACATTCCGGTTTCGTAGACATTGCCGGACGCATCATAGTAGCGATAGTTCGGCGTCACCGAATTCCGATTCTGGGCGAACGAGGCATACGCCCCCAGCGAATTGTCCTGCTGGAAGGCCAAACCGGCCGGATTGTAGTATGCGGCCGTCCAGTCATCAGCAATCGAGCGGAAAGCGCCGCCCATGGCCTGGGCGGAGGTTCCTACGGCGGTGTTTTCAAAGCCGCTGGCGCCTATCCGGGGGGATATAAGAGCCAGTCCGAGCAACGCACCAACCGCGATTTTGCGAATCCCCATCACGTACTCCATCTCACACGTTTGTAAAAGTCGTTTTCCCTATCTCTTTCGCACCGATCAGTTCCGCTTCCGTGTGGTCGCGAACTCCCGACGTCGCGTGCGAAGTGTTGTCCTTCCAAAGACGTTTACCGTCTTCCAAATACTCAAAAAAACAGGCCACGAAGTTACCAAATCGCGGTGGCAGTGTCAATAGCCGAAGACGTTGTCATTCAACGGGCGAGCGCGAAAACCATGACCCGGCAAATTGGTATTGTGACTCTCCATTTTAGCAACTTTAGAAAACTCCAATCGACTGGTGTCTTTGATGTTAGGGCTGTTGATCGCCCTCAGACACGTAAGCGATTCGGTTTTCATCTCCGAATTGTAGCGCGATCGAGATGCGCCCGTGGAAATGTCTTCCAGGGAGCAAGGAAGAAAACGTCGCTGGTCGGGGGCTATCCGCCATGGGTGTGGCACCCAGATCACACACTTAACCCGCTGTCTTCCTGATGGTTGTCAGAAATCGAGTGGCTTCGGCACCGTCCTTGCAAAAAGAAATCCCGACGGCGACAGGAGGTCGCGTCGGGAAAAGTTAGAGGAAGGTGTTCATGCGAAAAGTTCTTCTGTTCATCATTGCGGTAATCATCCTGGTCTCGCTGACCTGGTTCCGAAACGGGCACGCGCAAACTCCCGATCCGGTGCTCGGCAAGCGTTCCAAGGCCGAGCTTGTAAAAGCATATCAGGAAAACGGCGGTGTCGCGCGCGATCTGAAAGTCAACCTTGGCAACAGTCAGGGAATGTCCGGGTCGCTCAATCCTCAGCAGTATGCCTCGCCGACTTTATACGACACCTCAAGCGTCCGACCCGACACCATGCTCTTTCAGGAGAGACCCAGCAAGTATCCGATCCACTCGACAAATATTCCGTTCGACTCGCTAAAACCATTCGGCCAGATTCTGTTCAACTCGCCGCGTGAAACAACGCCGCCGGTTGATATGGCCAGCGCGTCTGATTATCTGCTTGGACCGGGCGACAATCTGGTCATGCGGCTCTTGGGTCGATCGGAAAACGAGTACAATCTCACAGTCGACCGCGAAGGCAAGGTGTATATCCCGCGAATCGGTGAAATTGTGGTCTGGGGAATAACCGTCGATGCGTTCAAGCAAGTAGCCGAAAAGAAACTCGCCAATGTTTATACCGACTTTCAGATTACGGTGTCGCTTGGCAAAATTCGCTCAATCCGCATTTATCTCACCGGCGAAGTTCGCTTCCCGGGAGCGTACACGGTGTCATCGCTGACCTCGCTTTTCAACGCCTTGTATCTGGCCGGCGGCCCGACCGTGAACGGCTCGATGCGCGATATCCGCCTGATGCGCTCGGGCAAAGCGGTGGCGAGTGTCGATCTCTATCGCTTCCTGCTTGAGGGCGACAACACGACCGATGTCCGGCTTGAAACCGGCGACGCGATTTTTGTTCCGGTCTCCGGGCCGAGAGTAGCGATCCGCGGCGAGATCCGTCGGCCCGCTATCTACGAAATCCGCAAAGGAGAAACAGCTAGCAGTCTGTTTGCACTCGCGGGGAACCCGACCGCTGAAGCTCATCTTGATCGCGTCATGCTCGAACGAATTGCCGGCCGCGATCAGTGGCAAGTGGTCGATCTGAATCTCAATCCCGATTCTGTCAAAGCCGCTTCAAATCAGCCGCTTTCCGACGGCGACCGGATCACCGTCTACTCGATGTTCGAGGCCCGTAAGAATACGGTCGGCATCTTCGGAAAAGTGAAACATCCGGGATATTATCAGCGCGAAGAACAAACCCGCGTCTCCGATCTTTTGTCGCGCGGTGAACTGCAGGATTTCGATGTTCACCTTGATCGCGCCAATATTTTCAGACGTCATTCCGATTGGCGCACCGAGATTGTTGCTGTCGACCTGCGCTCTATTCTCGCCGGAGACTCATCGGCCAATCTGTTGTTGTCGGATCGCGATTCACTCGAAGTCTACTCGATTCAGGATTTGACCTGGAAGAAATCGGTGCAGATTCTGGGCGAAGTTCAGAATCCCGGCTCGTTCCCGCTTTATGACAAGATGACCGCCGCCGATCTGATTTTCCTGGCCGGGTCATATACGCGCTCAGCGGCGACAGTGACCGGCGAACTGGCGCGGCTTGACTCATTGGGCAATGTCGTCATTACGCCGGTCAATTTGGCGTCGGGCGACGGATCGAGAGTCTACTTGCGCGACAATGACCAGTTGTTCATACGCCGGATTCCGGAGTGGCAGCTGCATCGCGCCGTGACTATTGAAGGCGAAGTCGCGTTCCCCGGTGAATATGTGTTGGCCGACCGCGATGAATCGCTATACGACCTGCTCAACCGTTGCGGCGGTTTTACCCCGACTGCTTTTCCCAAGGGGATCATTCTTCAGCGGCCCTCGATCGCCAAAACGATCGATCGGATGCAGATCGGCACGGTGCTCGACAAGTCCAATCCGCTGGTCAAAGATACATTGGGCAATCTCACCCGCAGCAAAGTGTTCGAACTGGACACGCTTTCGGTTACGCGAATTGCCCTCGATGTCGACGTGATGCTCAAGAGCAAAGGCAAAGCGTTTAACGTAACGCTCAAACCGGGTGACAGAATTTTTGTGCCGTCGACACCCACCGGCATCAGTGTCTTAGGCGCCGTGGGTGCGAACGGGACGATCATGTACCGTGAGAAGAAGTCGGTTCGATACTACATCGATCATGCCGGCAGTTTCGCGGCCGAGGCCGACAAGAAGGGCACTCGCCTGATAAAGGCAAATGGTATGGTCTTCGCCGGCGGCGGTACGCTGGGCAAAAAAGTCGAGATGGGCGATGTCATCGTGGTGCCTACAAAGGTAAAAACGGAACGTGATTTGGGTCGCACCCTTACAAGCATTACTGGCGCGGCAGCCGGAATACTCGGATCGATTCTCGTGATTTCAAAAATCTAACAAATTCCCTTTTCTCACCTTCCGACACCACCGGTGGTTGTTCGCATCGACCACCGGTGGATTTTTTTGGTAGGAAACGAATTCACACCCGAGCGGAAAGAGTTGTCGTCACACCCGAAGCCGCCTACGCGGCATCACTGTTAACTTGCTGTGTGACAAGTCATTCGGGCAAGCAAAAAGGACGGCTCGGTTGGCACTATGCTTGCAATTCTCAGGTAGGGCCCGAAATGGATTCGGGCCTCCGCGACCACCCGAAAGGCGGTCGTCGCAAGGAAAGCGAGAGTTGCGTATGTCACAGGATGTGCATGAAAAAATTCGGCCAGCCGAACGAACAATAATCCAGTTAATCGCCTTCAAAACCGGCGTGGCCGAATCAATGGTTGGGCTGTATTCGGATTTCGAAGCGCTCCTCATCGAGCTCATTTCTTCTTCAACGCGCAGTGTCGCTCGACGGGTGGTAACCGCCGGTACTGTCACCGCCGAAGTGCAGCTGGCAATCGACAAAGCCGGCCACTCGTGCAACGAAGTGTGCGGCAACTCACCGTTCTCTTCCGATATCGATGCGGTGCTGGCCGCGATCACCGATCCAACCGACACAGTATTCGTTTCCAACCCGAACCGGGTGACCGGTACCGACTGGTCGCTTGCGGATTTGGAGGAGATCGCCAACGCGATTCCCGACGGGCTTTTGATCGTCGACGAATTCTATCACGACTATTACGGCATCAGCGCCGACCCGCTTCTGATGCAATACACCAATGTCGTGGTATTGCGCTCGCCGGCTCCGGCGCTCGGATTCCCCGGTTCCTGCGGGTATCTTATTGCGTCGCCGTATCAGATCGACCGACTCATGCAGGCCCGCGCTCTCGGTATTTCGTCCGATTTCGAACTGGCCACCCTCAATGAGTGTCTGTACGATACCGAGCGACTGTACGAGCTGTTGAAGTCACTTCACGAAGAAGCGTTGCGCATTGTCGGCGAACTGAGTCGACTCGGATTCCAGAGTCGCCTAACGCCGTTCGATAAGTTACTTGTCAAAGTAGCGTCGACAGCCAGCGCAGGTAATCACCTGGCCAAATCGAAAGTCGGAGTGGAAAATCTCGACGGTTTCCCCGGCCTCAAGAATCATATTCGCATTGCGATCGGTTCTCCTGAGCAAAATGACCGGACAATCGCGGCCTTCAAGCTGCTTGCGCAGAGCGGTGTCACGTCGCGCCGACCGGCGCGGCGCACGCTCGAACTGAAGCGGTCGCCGGAACAGGCAGAGATCGACGCCCTGCGTCTGCCACCGGCCCGACTCGAACGCCTTAAAGCGTTTGTCGACTCTGAGACCGAGCTTGAAAAGGCGGCGGCAAAATGATCGATCCGATTGCACCTGTCGCCGAAGAGTCACCCAAAGTGTGGATTGAACCGGCTCGAAATTCGCAAAGCCGCCTGAGCGATTCGCACCTCGCAGAAAAAATTATTCCGACTGCTCCGAAAGAGACTGTCGCGGCAGCCAATCAGAACAGAATTTCCACAACGCTTCTTCTTGCCACCTGCGGACAACTCGGCATGGCGGCTGTATCAGTTACTGCCATGGCCGCAAGTTTCGCCCTCATAGAAAACTCGTTTGGTTCTTGGTTCGGACCGATTGCCACACTGCTCGCCATCCGACTCTTGTACATTCTCACCCGCGGGCCCGAGCCGGTCTTGACCCGATTCATGGTCCGCAAAACGCTTCGCCGAACTATGGTCGATGAAACAAAAATCACCGCCGGACTTTTTGCAGCTGCCTTTCTGTTGAGCTGGCCGATTGGGCCGACCGATCTGGTCATGTTCGCCGTCGCCAACGTCGCACTGCAGATCGGTCATTTGGTATATGCCCGGTTTATGCTTGCGCACCTCGCGCACCGTAGAAAACAGTCGCCAACCACGGTTCCGGCCACACGCACCGCACTTATCATCGGCTCCGGTTCACAGGCAACGGCCGCCGCCGATCTGATTCTCGATTCGCCCGAGTTGGACACCCGCCTGGTCGGCTTTCTCGATTGGCATCGCAATGATCTTTGGCGGTATCGAGATATCCCGCTGATGGGCCATCCCGACCGGCTGGCGCAGATTATCGCGGGCGGGCAGGTCGACGCCATTTTGATTGCAGTTGAACCTTGCGATCTGGTCGCGACCCAGTCGATATTAGCCAAAGCCGAGGAAATGGGCGTGAACAGTTATCTCCTGAGTGAAATACATTCCCCCGACGTGGCGGTGCTGCGCCCGGAATTTCTGGGCGGCAAACCGGCGCTGGTCTGGCGGCATGTCAAAGAGAGCCGCGCCGCGATTTTCACAAAGCTGTTTTTGGATCGTCTGGGCGGCGTGATCACCCTGACTCTGGCCTCGCCGGTCATGCTCGTCACCGCGCTGGCCATCAAGCTCGATTCGAAAGGCCCCGTCTTCTTCAAACAAATTCGCTGCGGCCTCAACGGACGCCCGTTTGAACTTTACAAGTTCCGCACCATGGTCGCCGACGCCGAAGCCCGCAAGGAAGAACTGCTGCAACGCAACGAAATGTCGGGGCCGGTTTTCAAACTCAAGCAAGATCCCCGCATGACCCGGATCGGACGCATACTGCGCAAATATTCAATCGACGAACTCCCGCAGTTGTTCAATATCATCAAAGGTGATATGTCACTTGTTGGGCCGCGCCCGCCGCTCCCGAAAGAAGTGGTCAAGTATGAACCGTGGCAGCGACGCAAACTGTCCATCAAGCCGGGCCTGACCTGCATCTGGCAGGTCTCGGGACGCAACACTATCGACTTCGAGCAGTGGATGCGGATGGATCTGGACTACATCGACAACTGGTCGCTGTGGCTCGATGCCAAGATTTTAGTCCGCACCATTCCTACCGTGCTCAAAGGCACCGGCATGTGAGTCACGTAGTGACTCTTGGCTTCGCGTGTTCCAGCGAAGCTTTGCTATGATATGAAAGCGGCCAAATCAATCGGATGCGGAATGGCGGCCGTCGCCGTTTTCCTCACTTCCTCGTCGTCTGCGCCGATTCCGGTCGGACAGCGCGAATACGATTTTGTGTATGACCGCATCGAGCGGGAAGAGTTACTTGATCGCAGCCGGTATGACTATCAATTGGGTGGCTATTCCCGGTTCGACGCCAGCTGGTCGCTTTTTCCTTTTTCTGCCGGACAAACATTGACTGACAAGCAGCTTCAACTGTACAGTTTCGCTGGTGAGAGTTTTCGCGCGTCCAAAGACCGTTGGGGCCGAATCTACGCTACACTTCGCGGCGGATTCGCCGCCCTGCCGTTTTCCCGTTTGTCCGTGATCGGCCAATACTCTTTGGATGAGCGAAAAGCCCGCGACCCGCAATACACAGAAAAAAAATGGCGGGGCTTCGCCGG
>CAYVWS010000040.1:0-16417 GCA_964455535.1 uncultured Ignavibacteriales bacterium
GGACCAAGTCACCCGGCAAACGACCGTGGGATACAGCGGCGGCTATCTGCGATCGTCATATAGGAGCGGGGGGCGATGGTGTAGTCTGTCTTTCTCCATCCAAATTCGCCGATCACAAGATTGATATTTACAACGCCGACGGTGGCTGGGCGGAGATGTCGGGCAACGGCATTCGCATCGCCGGTGTCTGGGTATCGATGCACGACAAACGGCAATCCAGGGTGCGATTCGAGACGGCCAACGGCATTGTTGAAGTCCAGTTATTGACTGCGCCGGCGGAGGTAACCAGAGTTTCGGTTTCCATCGGCGCACCCAACTTCGATATCAAGAGCTTGCCGATGAAGTTCAGAAATCGCCGATGTATCAACGGCCGCCTAAAGATCGGGAAACAGATAGTAACGATGACTTGCCTGTCGGTTGGCAATCCGCATGCGGTAGTCCCGGTTGACAACTTTGATTTCGATTGGCGTTCGCTCGGCGCCGCCATTGAAAAATCGTCCGCCTTTCCGCGGGGGACGAATGTCGAGTTTGTCAAAGTACGATCGCGGAGAAAGCTCGAGGTGATGGAGTGGGAGAGAGGTGTGGGCGCCACCGGCTCAAGCGGCACCGGCGCGGCAGCGGCGGTGGCGGCAATGGTGATTACCGGTCAGGTCGATCGCGCCTGCGAAGTCAGATTTCCGGCTGGTACGCTCACTATAGAATGGAATGCGGCGGATGAATCAATACACTTAAAGGGGCCGGTTACATTCGTGATGCGGGGTACATTTCACGCCCTCTGAGAGTATCTGAGTTCATGTCGCAGCAGATAGTCACCGAACCATCTATAGCTCCCACACGGGGGAGAATTCGCGCCGGTATCGATGACTACCTGACGCACATCCGGATGTTTTCAAAAAACGCCCGGTGGTACATGCTTGGCGCTTTTCTGATGGGCGTCAATTTCGAGATTTTTCAGCTGCTGTTGAATCTGTACTTCAAAGAACTCAAGTTTGGCGAGGGGGATATTGGGTGGATCAACTCGAGCCGTGCGCTGGGTATGACCCTTATGGCGATACCGGCGTCGATTCTTTTCACGCGCTACCGGGCCCGACCGCTTCTGCTTGCCGGAGTAACCGGGTTTGCGCTATTTAGTGCTATGTTGATCACTACGCAACAATTGTGGATTCTCATGGGGCTGTCGGTGATCGCCGGTATTTCGTGGTCGCTGTTTCGCGTTTTCAGCGGGCCGTTCTACATGCGCAATTCGACGCCTATCGAACGATCGCACTTGTTTTCGTGCTCATTTGCCGTTCTGATCCTTGCTGGGATGGTCGGCTCGGCGGGAGCGGGGCAACTCGTCACGATATTAGGCAGCGCGACCGGGGATACCATCTTCGGTTACAAGCTGACCCTCATCGCGGGCGTCCTTTTGGGATCGCTGGCATTGTTTCCGTTCGCTATGGTCAAAGCCGACGGCCCGCTTGTTTCACAAGAACGAGTAACGCTGGACTTCCGGAGTTTACGGTCGCGGGGCGGATTCTATGCCCGAATGTTTCTGGTAAATTTTCTGATCGGTATCGGGGCCGGGCTGATTATTCCGTTTCTGAACTTGTACTTCAAGGAGCGATTCAAGCTACAGCCGGACGTGATCGGGCTGTTCTACTTTGCCGTTTCGTCTTCCATGTTCTTAGGCACGCTTGCGGGGCCACTTCTGGTTCGGAAGTTCGGCTTAGTTCGGTCAGTCGTGCTGACGCAGTTGGCGTCGCTGCCGTTTATGCTCACACTTGCCTACACCGATCATGTCGCGCTTGCATTTATCGCCTTTGTGATTCGAGGCGGATTGATGAATCTGAATTCCCCGATCAGCAGTCATCTCTCAATGGAATTGTCACAAGATAGCGAACGGCCGCTGGTCAACGCGCTTCTTATGATCTCCTGGACCGGTTCCTGGATGATTGCCGTTGCAATCGGCGGCGAATTGGTGGAGCGGCACGGGTTCACTCTGGTGCTCAATATCGCGTCTGGTTTGTATTTGCTGTCGTCGATACTGTACTACCGCGTCTTCAAAGATATCGAAAAGCGGCGCGAGGATGATTCCAGCTGGCATATTCCCGAAGCGACGGCCTAGACCTGACGCGTCGTTAGCGAATGAGAATCCCATTGCGGTCGCGCGCCAATCTCTCGATATTACCGCTCCAAGTTTGGACTGATACTGGAAAAAGATGAACGACAGGTATAAAGAACAATTCGCCGCTTGCGCCGCCGAGGCCTTCCGGGCCGTCTACGCCGAGAAGTATATCGCTACCGGGGGACAGCAGGTGTTCGATGCATCTTTCGTTCTCGACGGCCTTGAGACTCCCAAGGACCCGAAGATGGGGAGGTTTGCGCTTCCGGTTTTCAAATATGCAAAACTGCTTGGCGACCCACCGCCTGCGATTGTATCGAAAGTTTCTCAAGAAATAAATCATCGTCTACAATCAAGCACACCGCCATCGGCCGTCAGGTGTGTCGGTGTCGGACCCTTTCTCAATGCAACCATAGAAGGCACCTCGCTCGTTCGCGACGTGTTGGTTCCGGTTCTGCGCGAAAAATCAGCTTACGGTGATGCATCGATCGGCCAGGCCAAAGTCGTGCTGATTGAGTATTCCTCGCCGAATATCGCCAAACCATTCGGGGTAGGGCATCTTCGATCCACAGTCATAGGTAATTCGCTTCGAAAAATATTCCGAAAGCTCGGCTATCAGGTAACCGGCATCAACTACCCCGGCGACTGGGGCACCCAATTCGGCAAGATGATCGTGGCGTACCAGAAGTGGGGAAGCGCCGAGACGATGATCGGCAATGTGGTCGGTAACCTCGTCGAATTATATGTGCGCTTTCACGCCGAAGCCGAGAAAGACCCGTCACTTGACGACGCCGCTCGCGCCGCCTTCAAAGATCTTGAAACCGGCGTGCCTGAAGCGGTGCGGCTCTGGGAAGAATTCAAGCGAATATCCAATGAAGAATTCGACCGCATTTATAACATCTTGGGAGTCGAGTTCGATCTGGTTTACGGCGAGTCGTTCCTTAATGACAAAATGGACGCCGTCATCGCGCGGCTGGAAAAGCTTGGACTGACCAGCACGTCGCGCGGGGCGCTTATCGTCGAGCTGGATGATCCAAATCTCCCGCCCGCCCTTTTGAAAAAGCAGGACGGTGCGACCCTCTATCTCACGCGCGACCTGACCGGGGCGTATTATCGATGGGACAAGTATCGCTACGACTGCTCAATCTATGTCGTGGGAGCTGGACAAGCCGATCATTTCAAGCAAATGATCAAGGTCATGGCTCTGGTGGAAAACAAAGAGGGCGTGCCGGATTCCGAGCGCATTTCATCCAGAATCACCCACATAGAATTCGGCTGGATCCGGTTCGGTGAACAGACGATGTCCACCCGCCGCGGGAATGTGGTGCTTCTTGAGGATGTCTTGAACGAAGCAGTCTCACGCGCCAAGGATAGAATTGTCGAAAAGAACCCTGAACTCCCGAATATTGATACTACCGCCCAATTGATCGGAGTCGGTGCGGTCATTTTCTCGCAGTTGGCGGTGCGCCGTCAGCGAGATGTCAACTTTGTCTGGGAAGACGTCCTCAATTTCGACGGCGAAACGGGCCCGTATTTGCAGTACACCCATGCGCGACTGAGTTCGCTGATCCGCAACTACGGAAAACCGATTGCGACAGAGTTCGATCCGTCGCACCTGGACCTCGAAGAAGAACTCCGGGTTGTCGAACTGTTGTCGGATTTCGGCAAGGTTTTAGAAGACTGTGCCGACCATTGCGAGCCCTGCTTTTTGAGCGGATATCTTTTGGATTTGGCGGCCGCATTCAACAAAGTTTATCAGCGTAAAGATCAGGATGGTCGCATCGACAAAATCATTTCAGACGACGCGGCCTTATCTGCCTCCCGCATGGCGCTGGTGGCTGGTGTCAGAACTGTGATCGCCGAAGGACTTCGGCTGTTGGGCCTGCAAGCCCCGGAAGAGATGTAAAGAGAATAGATGAAGAAATCCAAAGATATGGGTTACTCGACCGACCAGCACGGCGACCGCGACAGCCAGATGCTGGTAGTGATGGAGCCGGGCGCGACGCCGGAGATGGTATCGCACGTGGTAAGTCTCATACGGCAGATGGGATTGACGGCGCAGTCATTGACGGGTGTGCACCAGACTACTATCAGCATTCAGGGACGCAAAGCGCAGATCGATACCGACCAGCTTCTATCACTGGCCGGCGTGCGAGATATTATTCAGATCACCCAACCGTACCGCCTGGTGAGCCGCGAGTATCATCCAGAGAATACTATCGTCGACGTCGGCGGAGTGAAGATCGGCGCGAACGAATCTGTCGTCATCGCCGGACCCTGTTCGGTTGAGAGTCGTGACCAGGCGATGGAGATAGCCGCACAGTTAGCCGACACCGGAGTGCGACTGTTCCGCGGGGGCGCGTTCAAACCCCGCACTTCGCCGTACAGTTTTCAGGGACTCGGCAAGCCCGGCCTGGATATTCTTGCCGAAGTGCGGGAACGATTCGGGCTGAAGATTGTCACCGAAGCCATCGACACCGAGACTCTTGATCTGGTGGCCGACTATGCCGACATGCTGCAGGTCGGCGCACGCAGTATGCAGAACTATTCTCTTCTGAAGCGAGTCGGAAAACTGCGAAAGCCGGTACTACTCAAACGGGGCATGGCGGCTACGATCGAGGAGTTCCTTATGGCCGCCGAGTATATCATGCTTGAGGGAAACGATCAAATCGTACTGTGCGAACGGGGAATACGAACCACAGCCGAACAATCCCGCAGCACGCTTGATCTGGCGGCCATTCCGGTAGTGAAACGGATGAGTCATCTGCCGATCATTGCTGATCCGAGTCACGGTTCGGGGCGGCGCGACAAAGTCGCCGCGATGGCCCGTGCCGCCGTTGCCGCCGGAGCCGATGGACTCATGATCGAGGTCCACTCAAGCCCCGAGACCGCGCTCTCCGACGGTCAGCAGGCAATTACACCGCGCGAGTTCGAAACGCTTCTCCAACAACTCAAAAAACTGGCCTCCGCCATTGACCGCACTATCGGATGAAACGCCAACTTAAACCCGCCCGCAAAGTATCAGGGACGATCGCCGTTCCGGGAGACAAGTCCATCGCGCATCGTGCCGCGCTCTTGTCGGTTCTCTCGAAAAGCCCGATCATAGCGCGCAATTTTCCGCAGGGCCGGGACTGCCTTAGTTCGCTCAATGCCGCCAGACAACTTGGAGTGACTGTTGCCGACGACATCGGTGTCCTCACCCTGACGCCGCCCACCGAACTGAGAAATGATCCCGACTTGGTGATTGACTGCGGGAATTCCGGAACCACCGCCCGATTACTGGCTGGTGTCATAGCCGGAAGAAATCAGTCGGCTACGCTCACCGGTGACGAATCACTTTCGAAAAGGCCGATGAAGCGAGTGGCCGAACCACTTGCACGTATGGGAGCCGAGATCACCGACCACCATGGCGGACTGCCGATGCGGATTCACGGCCATCAGCTTCTGCCTTTTGATTACAAAATGCCGCTGCCGTCAGCGCAGGTGAAATCGGCGATTCTTCTGGCTGGGCTGGCTTCGGGATGTTCTATCAGAATCACCGAGGAGGTAGTGTCGCGCGACCACACGGAAATCATGATTGCGAATCTAGGCGGTGGTATGACGGTCCGCGAGATCAGACCAGTCCCCGCGCCCGATCCCAACGATCCCCGACGTACCCGCATGACAATGCCTGAGCCATTCAAGCGCGAGCTCCTGCTGGCATCGCGCTCGATCATCAACGGCGGCGAAATCGATCTGCCGGGGGATATGTCTACGGCTGCGTTTTTCTTTGCGGCGGCTGCGATGTGCCGGGGAATGGTGACGATCACCAACTGCGGTCTCAATCCCACGCGCACCGGTATACTGGATCATCTGAAAGCCATCGGCTGCAAAGTCACCATAGAGGACAAGACGGTCGTCTCGGGTGAAGCACGCGGGACAGTGACGGTCGAGGGGGGCACGCTCAAATCGCGCAAAATCGGCGACGAGCGGACGGTCGAATTGTTAGACGAGATCCCGGTAGTGGCGATACTGGCCGCTGTAGCCGACGGAACCACTGTCATTCGTGATGCCGCTGAACTTCGCGTCAAAGAATCTGACCGACTTTCGGCGTTGGCGGAAAATCTCTCGCGCATGGGCGTCAAATGCGGGCTGCTCGAAGACGGCATCGCCATCGAAGGACGCCGCGAACTTCAGGGCGCCGACTTCACTAGTTTCGGCGACCACCGGATTGCAATGGCCATGACCATTGCGTCGCTGGCCGCCTCGGGGCCGTGTTCCCTTGATGACGCTGAGATTGTGGCGGTGTCATGCCCGAATTTCTTCGATCTGCTGGGAGCGGTTGTGCATTGAGGAACGGATATCGCTTCTCGTTGATCGGTGATGAGATCGCATATTCGAAGTCTCCGGCGATCTTCAACGCGATATTCAAACATCTGAGTGTGCCAGGGCAATTCGATCTCGCTTCAGTCAAACCAAACCAGCTTCACAGCACCCTCAGGCAGATGGTCCTTGATTGCTATCAGGGCTTCTCTGTAACCATACCGTACAAGCAGACGATTATTGGGGAGATTGATGACGTCGACCCGGTCGCGCGGATAGTCGGGGCAGTCAACTGTGTTGCGGTAGTTGAACGACATTTGCTCGGGTTTAACACCGACTGCTGCGGATTTGCGTATCCGTTTGCACGCAAGAAGCAAAAGACTATCGGAGAGACAGCGTTGATCTGCGGAACAGGCGGGTCAGCCAGATCGGTGGTCCATAGTCTGTATACGGATTTCGGAATTCGCCGAGTCACTATGTACAGCAGAAGCGAGGAGAAGCTCAAGTCTTGTGTCGGGCATCTGAAGTCGCAATATGAAAAGGGTATGTTCGACGGTCGCACATCGCAAGACGAGCGCGAGTCTATTTCAGAGAAGTTCGACATTGTCGTCAATTGCACTCCGGCAGGCGGACCGTTGTTGCCCGATGATTCGCCGTTTGGCGACAATTTCCCGTGCACGCCGGGAGGAATTTACTACGATCTGAATTACAACCTACCAAATAAGTTGGTTGAAATGGCGCGCGATCAGGGTCTGACAGTTATCGATGGACGCCTGATGCTGGTCGCACAGGCGGTCAAAGCGTTTCAAATCTGGACCGACCTCGAAGTTCCGGTCGAGCCGATTTACCAGAGCGTCTTCGGCTGCGAATCGCAGGGCGCATGAACCGACGCGCCAGTACATCCCCATCTCACCTGTTTCTGGCCGGATTTGCTGGCTCGGGTAAGACTACAATCGGAAAGATAGTGGCTCGCAAATTGAAGCGGCACTTTGTCGATCTCGACAAGTTTGTGGAAAAGTTGGCGCAGCAGACAATCACACAATTGATGGAGAAGAAGGGTGAGCCAGCATTCCGGCGACTTGAATCACAGGCGCTGGCACGTCTGTGTGACACTTTGAAAAGCCCCACCGTCATTTCATTGGGAGGCGGGACACTGCTCGCATTGAAAAACCGCCGGGTTGTTGCACAGCACGGCATCTCAATTTACCTTAAGTGCTCAAGACAGGAGCTGGTCAGCCGTCTTGGGAAGTCGTATGATCGCCCGCTTTTGAAACCAAATGGCAAATTGGCCGACTTGGATTCTCGTGTGAAAGCTCAGCTACTGAAGCGCAGATCCGGATACCAGGAGTGCACCCGTAGCGTCGTAGTGACCGACCTGACTCCGGAAGAAGCCGCACAGAGGATATGTGATTTCATCAGGTAAGGCGACAACTCTCAGAGTACACGCCGGGAAACAAACGTACACTGTGTTCCTCGGTAACCGTCTTGGTGCGCCGGTCTATCGGCGGGCGCTCAAGGGTCACAGCTCGCCGCGACTCTTTCTTGTCTTCGACTCAAACCTGTACGCCTGCCACGGCCGCAGGATAGTCCATAATTGGCAGGTGAAGGGAAGGAAATTAGAGTCGCTGGTGATTCCGAGTGGAGAACAGCACAAACTTGGCGAGACGGTCGCGAGCATTCATGACTGGCTGATCGCGCGCGGTGCGACACGCGACGATGTGATAGTCGCATGCGGCGGCGGTGTAACAAGCGATATTGTCGGATTCGCCGCCGCGACCATTTTCCGTGGAATCAAATGGGGTATCTGCGCCACGACGCTTCTCGGCATGGCCGATGCCTCCATCGGTGGCAAAACGGGAATCAATCACGCCAAGGGAAAAAATCTCATCGGCGCCTACTGGCAACCGTCGTTTGTAATTGACGATTTGCAATGGCTGTCGACACTTCCGCCCCGTGAATTTCGGTCAGGTGCGGCTGAAATTATCAAGTGCGCCGGTCTGTCAGGAGGAAAGCTGCTTCGACTGGTATCGCAATGGTCGGAGCTGGAATTTGCTCCAAACTCGGAATTGCTCGGGCAGATATTAACGGCAACCATTAAGTATAAGGCATCGATTGTAGCACAAGACGAGCGAGACTACAGTGTCCGCATGGTCCTCAATTACGGCCACACGGTCGGGCATGCGATCGAACAGTCGCTGGGCTACGGAAAGCTGACTCACGGTGAGGCAGTGCTATTGGGGATGATCGCCGCGCTGCATGTCGGGGAGCTGACTGGCGTCCCTCCGACATCACAACTTGCGAAGTTTCGCTCCATAATTTACCGGGCAGCTTCCCAATTGCTGAAGGTTCGATTATCTTTGCCGGACATTATGAGCGCGACTGGAATGGACAAGAAAAGATCAGCGCGGAATTTGCAGTTTGTTTTGCTGCGACAGATAGGGAAGCCCGTCGTGAGCGAAGTGAAATCAAGCACCGTCAGCGCGGCGGTGTCGAAGATGCTCAAGGAACTGTCTGAAATATGAAGACGATCCTGATTCTGCACGGGCCCAATCTCGATTTGCTTGGCACCCGGCAACCGGAAATCTATGGTGCGAAATCGCTCGAACAACTCAATGCCGAAATTCGCATGGAAGGCGAGCAGTTGGGGGTGAGAGTCGAAGCCGTACAAGGCAATTCTGAAGCATCTCTTATATCCGAATTGCACACACGCGCGCCGCAAACCGGCGGTATCGTAATTAATCCGGGCATACTCTCGCATTATGCCGTTGGATTGGCCGACGCCCTGCGGGACACGCACCTTCCAGTCGTTGAAGTGCATCTTTCGAATATTCATGCTCGCGAGATGTTTCGCCGTCAATCGGTGATTACCGCGGTCTGCATAGGACAGATTTGCGGACTTGGACCGGAAGGGTACTTGGCGGCCGTGCGATATCTCGCCACGATCATCCAGAACAATCACGCATCCTAATCAGCCCACCGCAATCGCTACTCCGATGTCCGATCAATCAACTGCCGAAAATCCGTCAAGTTCGCTTTCTACACATGCTAACCGGGTAGTCAACGGACCGCTGGCGAAAAGCGTAGTGGCATTGGCTGTGCCGGTCGTTGTGGGCCAGCTGATGCAGTTTTCGATGTCGGTTATTAATTTGTTCTGGGTCGGCCAGATCGGATCGGCGGCACAGGATGCGATTACGACGGCTATGGTTATCATCTGGACTGTTTACGCCTCCGCCTCGATCTTTACTGTAGGCACGACTGCGCTGGTCTCACGATATGTGGGCGCGGGTGACACTCGAGCCGCCGCCGGAGTGCTTCGTCAGTCATTTCTATTCGCCAATACTCTGTCGATAGTTTACGCAATCGCGGGGGTGATACTCGCGCCGTACCTGGTGACGTTCATGGGATCCAGCCCCGAAACAGCGCATCACGCCGTACCATATATTCAGATCTTCTTCGCGTCGGTCATTTTCTTTTCGGTCGCGGAAACCGCCTACGCAGCGTTCCGGGCCTCTGGCAATACGAAAACGCCCACGTGGGTTGCAATGACGGTAGTTGGAATAAATACCGTTCTCGATCCGATTCTCATCTTTGGGTTCGGACCTATTCCAGCCCTGGGCGTAGCCGGGGCGGCGTTGGCCTCGGCCATCGCAATGGTCGTCGGTTCAATACTGATAGTTCGGCAGCTTCTTGGCGGCAAACTCGGCTATGAATTCTCCCGGCCATTCATCTATTCACCCGATTGGCTGGCGCTCGGTAAAATAGCGAAAATCGGCCTTCCGATGGCCACACAGCAGATCGGATTTGTCGGTGTCTACTGGTTTCTGATATCGATTGTCCACCGTTTCGGCGCTGCCGCTGGCGCGGCGATGGGAATCGGAAACAGAATGGAATCGCTGTCATACCTGACGTGCTGGGGATTTTCCATCGCCGCCTCAACTATGGTCGGGCAGAACCTTGGAGCCGGGAAGAAAGACAGAGCCGTAAGAGGTGCGTGGACATCGGTGGGGTTAGCCGTAGCGGCGACAGCCATAAGCTCGCTGCTTTTTATTCTCCTGCCCCATCAAATCGCGGGCATCTTTTCAGACGACACGAGTGTCCGGGCAATTGCCGTCGACTATTTAGTCATACTCGGTATTTCGCAAACCACAATGGCCATTGAAATCGTACTTGAAGGAGCGTTTACCGGGGCGGGGGACACCCTGCCGCCGATGCTCGTATTTCTGCCTGGTTCCATCGCGCGAATTCCGCTGGCCTACTATCTGGCAATTACCGCCGGCTGGGGTATCAACGGCGTCTGGTGGACTCTGACGATCACCACCCTTGCCAAGGCCGCCGTTCTTTCCTTCTGGTTTTCGCGCAATAAGTGGGCGGCCAAGACACTCTGATCACTTGTTGACCCAACCGCTGCGCGGTGGTTTATTGGGTAGATGGATACGCCACGCAATTCTCGTAACTAAGGGATTCGAATAGTATTATGTCTGACACATTTGCACGCATTCTCACTCCGGCCGACACCACTCCGAGTTACGCCAAGATCGAAAATCAATCCGCAATCTTGCTTACCCGAGCGCCCTGGCTCGGGGGAACAGCGACTCAACAGAACTTCGCGGTCAAAGACTGCCGCTTTGTTGCTCCGGTTGAACCGAGCAAGATTGTTTGTATCGGATTGAACTACCATGCCCATGTAGCGGCGTCGTTCTCGGCTGACAAGGCGCCTGATTACCCGCTTGTCTTCCTGAAACCGCCGTCTTCGATTATCAATCCGGGCGATGACATTGTGCATCCTTTAGTTTCGGAACGAGTAGACTATGAGGCCGAATTGGGATTGGTGATCGGCAAGACGGCCAAGAACGTTTCCGAGGCCGAAGCGATGACTCATGTTTTCGGCTTTACCTGCGCCAACGATGTCACCGCCCGCGATCTGCAAAAGAAGGACGGCCAGTGGTCGCGAGCCAAGGGGTTTGATACGTTTTGCCCGGTGGGTCCGCATGTTGTAACCGATTTGAACTGGCAGGATGTTTCGGTTGAAGCGGTACACAACGGGGCGATTACTCAATTCGGGCGTACCTCGCAGATGATCTTCAAGATTCCATTTCTCGTAAGCTACATCTCAAAGATTATGACCCTCAATCCGGGAGACCTGATCTGCACCGGCACGCCGTCGGGAATACAGCCGATGAAACCGGGGGATACCATCGAAGTTCGCATTGAAGGTGTGGGATCTCTGGTCAACGGAATGGTGGCTCAAGCCGTATAAGTACTTTAGTGTGCCATGACAGAACGTCTGTACTACAACAATCCCGGCTTGGTCGAATTCGACGCCGTTATTTTATCGACTGAGTCGAAAGCCGACAGCTGGATCACGACGCTCGACCGCTCGGCGTTCTACCCGACTTCGGGGGGACAGTCGGCGGATCGAGGGGAATTGGGTGCCAGTCGCATTGTCGATGTAGTTGAAAGTGACGCCGGCGAAGTGCTTCACTTGACTCCGACATCACCCGGGACAGTAGGTGAAAGAGTACGCGGTGTCGTAAACGAAGAACGTCGATGGAAGCATCGGCAGATGCACACAGCTCAGCACATCGTGAGTCAGGTGGCTATCCGCCTATTCAACATGGAAACGGTCTCAGTCCACCTGGGCGACGACTACGGGGCAGTGGAATTCGAATCGGGGGAACTGAAGCCCGACGATCTCGCTCGACTCGAATTGGAAGTCAATCAGGTGATTCGCGGCAACGCCAGAGTTGAGATACTGAATGTGTCGCCGGAAGATGTGTCTTCGCTGCCGTTAAGAAAAACTCCGAGCCGCAGCGGCGCGATACGCGTCATTAAGATCGGCGATTTGGATTGGTCGGCCTGCGGCGGCACCCACTGCGATTCGTCTGCGCAAGTAGGCATGGTGAAGCTGATCGGCGCCGAAAAAATGCGCGGGCACACCTTGCTCAAATTTCTCTCTGGAGCGCAAACAATTGCCGACTATGCATCGAGATTTGAAATCACCGACCGACTCTCAAAGCTCTACAGTTGCTCGGTCGCCGATTTGCCGGCTAAGTACGACAAGCTTGTAGAAGAGAACAAGCAACTTCGCAAAGACCTGACATCAGCCCTACAGCGATTGATTCCAATTCGCGCCGGTCAATTGGCCGCATCAGCCGACAGGTCGCACACGTGGCCAATGGTTATCGCGACAATCGCGGTGGGAGAGGCCGATGTCGCATCGCAACTTGCCACGCAGATAGCCAACGAAATTTCCGGATTGGCAGCTTTGGTGTGCTCCGACAAACTCTACCTCGCGACTCCCACAGGTGGTTCCCTCCACGCGGGCAACATTGCCAAGGCGCTGTCGACGACACTCGGGATAAGGGGAGGGGGGAGCGCCGCTGCCGCTCAAATCGGTGGAATCGCCAAGATCGAAATGACTGTTTTGAGCGATGCCCTCTTGGAGGCGATGAAGAGTGCGTAAGCTCTCGACGGTATATCTTTTCCTATTTGTGCTGTGCGCGACGGTGAGCTCTGCTCAAACTGGAGGGCGCCGGCTTCATTTACAGCACGCCGACAAACTCGAAGTCATTCTCTCCCGTCTTCAGGATACGACGTTCGTCATCGGATCGGTGATTTTCGAGACCGAGAGCGGGACGATCTACTGCGACTCGGCCTTCTGGATGAAAGAAAAGCGGGTAAAGCTAAAAGGTCGAGTCATTCTCGACGACAGCGAGTACCATCTGGCCGCAGATTCGGTCGACTATGATCTGGTCAACAACGACGCTACCGCGGCGGGAGACTACGTCGAATTATGGTCGCGGCACGATTCCCTATTTGCAGTCGGCACGGTAGCTCACTACAATCGCACCGACAAAACCTTTGAGATGTGGAAGCGGCCGACGGTCTTCCTAAAATATCCCGATTCGAGCAAGATGGTCAAGGTGATCGCCGACTCGGTTCGGTACGACGGTGTCATCAAGCGGGCCGAAGCAATCGGCTCAGCCGATATTACCAGCGGCGATCTGCATGCGACATCATCGGTCGCGACTATGTTCACCGGCGAGAATCGTCTCGAACTAACCGGCTCGCCGGTTGCGAGCAAGGATAAGTCCCGAATCTCCGGCAAACGAATTCAGTTGTTCACCGACGGTGACTACTTGCGGCGGATCGAAGTGTACGACTCGTCGCGGGGCGAATTCAATGAGCCGTCCGAATCGGACACCACGCGCGTCGACCGTTCGATTCTCACCGGAAAGAATTTGGTATTTGAATTTGATTCGGGCCGACTGCAAACTGTGACTTGTTCCGAACAGGCCTATTCCTGGTACCTTCCCTCAGACAAAGACAAAGACCAGACCAACGAAAATACCGTGTCGGGCGACACAATTGTCTTTCAGGTGCGTCACAACAAGCTGCATACGGTGCATGTTCAGGGCGGGGCGATAGGCACTTTTGTGTCAATCGACCGAGAGACCAAAGACACGACGGTTGTGGAAAAACGAGACACTATCGATTACAAGGGCCAGACGATCACGTACGCCGTTCGTGATTCGATGATCACGCTTCTGCGCAGCTGCGAGGTTACCTCGGGGGATATGACGCTCGATGCCCACCGTGTTACGTTCGACACGAAACGGCGCGTGATTGAGGCGTACTCGGCTATCCCGCCTCCGGATTCGACGGCCGATACTTCGTCTTTCGCCAAAAAGCTTCAGCCGAACGCCATACCGGTCATTTTGAGAGACAAAGGCGACGTTCTCTACGGTGACTACCTGACCTATGCTATCGATACGAAGAAGGGGAGAATTCTCAAGTCGAAGTCGAGTTACGAGACGGGGTATTTCTATGGCGAAGACTTGTACCGTCAGCAGGAGAAGACCTTTTATCTGGAAGACGGTCGCTATACCACTTGCGACGCCGACGAGCCGCACTTCCATTTCTATTCCAAGCACCTGAAACTGATCGAAAATGATCGCCTAATCGCCAAGCCGGTTGTGCTGTCGATCGGCAAACTGCCGATACTGGCCGTGCCGTATTATGTCTTCCCACTCAAAAAGGGGCGGCACTCAGGTATACTCCCATTCACTCTGGGCAACTTTGAGCGCGGCGACCGGTACATTAAGAATGTTGGGTACTATTGGGCGGCCTCGGACTATTGGGATGCTCAGGCCGCGATTGACTATTTCGACCAGAATAGCACCCTCAATTTCTACGGTCGAACGAATTACACTAAGCGATATGTCTTCAACGGAACACTCAGCGGCAACTACACGCGGCTGGCGCGGTATGATGCGAATACCGCGACTGAGGGCGGACAGGTGCGCTGGACGATCTCGGGCAATCACGCGCATACATTTTCGCCGTCGTTCCGACTGAACGCGAGCGGCAGCTATCAGTCGGACAATTCGTTCTATCAGGATTATTCGACTAACTTACAGGATCGACTGAATCGTGTTGTACGTTCTCAGGTCTCTTTCTCGAAGCGGTTCGGGTCATATTCGATATCAGGAAATGTCACGCACGACGAAGATCTGGATCGTCACAGCCGCACTGATCAGATACCGACCCTTACGTTTTCGCAAGTGCGACTGTATCCGTTTGGCACCGGCGGAAAAGCGGCAGATGGAACGGTGCGCCGGCGCTTTTACAACAATCTGGTCGCGACGTATACACCGGGTCTTCTCGGGTATTCTTCGCGCAGTGTGAGCGATACGGTGATCGGTGTCGATACTCTCGATGTCACGCACCGCAAAAAGTACGCCCGCATCAATCACTCGCTGGGTGTCTCGATGCCTCTTTTGGTCCTCAAGTATTTCACGTTGTCGCCCGGCCTGACCTACAATGAAGTCTGGTACAAAGTATTTCGCACGGATTTGTCAGATGCCGCCGGGATCGATCCCGACCAGAATTACCGAGCGCACGGATACACGGTGGGAGCATCGCTTAATACCAAGTTGTACGGTACCCTCAATCGCCGGCTTTTCAATATGACCGCGCTTCGGCAGGTCATCACACCCTCGGTCAGCTACGGATATACGCCGGCAATCGACGATAACCCGACTGTCCGGGCCTTCGCCGGCGGAGGACCGGGAAGCCAAAACAAAGCGCAAAGTGTCTCGCTTGGGCTGCAGCACTATTATCAGGCGCGGGTCGGCGAAGGCGAGAGCGAGCGTACGCTCGAACTGCTGTCCATCAACCACTCGCTTTCGCACAACTTCGAAGCCACGGGTCGGAAGTGGAGCGACTTGTTTACTACGTTCAGTTCGACCCTGCTTCCCCGGATCAATTTCAACGGAACCATTGTGCATTCGTTTTACAAGCCGGGGACCGACGAATTTCATTTGAGCCGTGCCTACCAACAATCGTTCGACTTGAATGCCAATGTCGCGTTTGCAGGGAAGAACTTCCTGCTTGATGATCCGAATGCGACGGTGCCGCGCGGCACCGACTCGGCTTCCCAGGCCGGAAAGGGTGCGAAGGGCACAAGCAGCGGGGAAAGCGGCTGGCGCATGACTGCCTCGTATTCCTACAATGAAAGCGGACGCGGATCGGGGTTTTCAAAGAGCAGTTTCCTAAGCGTGACCGCCGAATTCAATCTGACTCCACTTACCAGGGTCAGCTACACGCAGAACTTCGATATCGGCAAGGGGCGGAGTGTGTACAATTCCGTTCGGCTCAACCGCAAGCTCCACTGCTGGAGCGGGGAACTGTACTGGGTACCGACCGGGTCGACTCGCGGATATGGGTTCCGACTGTATGTAACGGCCTTGCCGGCTATCAAGATCGATAACACGCAGTCGACTGTATCGAGTTCATACCTGCAGAGCGTCAGCCGCTGACGGCTTTCGTTTATTGTTGACATTGTAAGGGGCAAACGCCACCCTGATTTTCCTATGGCGCGAAAGCGAAAAAAATCGGCCTCGTCCCGAAAAAAGCAGATCATCGGCAGTGCTCTACTATTCCTGTTAGCCGCTCTGGTGCTGGTCGCGCTGGTAGCGCACTCGGATGGGGATGACCGTCGAATTACCG
>CAYVWS010000041.1:0-16389 GCA_964455535.1 uncultured Ignavibacteriales bacterium
TTGCGAGGATGAGCGGTTCGGGCCCGGCCGTCGCCGGGCTGTTTGTTGACCCGCACACTGCCGGGATCGATGCCATCGGAAACGAACGCGGCTGGCGCATTCACACCGTGCGGCCGATCGTGTTCTCGGGTTCGTAACACTTTGTGCCGGGGAGGCAACCGTGGAGATCACCGAGATTCGGATCACCCTCAGAAATGAGGACAAGCTCAAGGGTTTTGCGAACGTCACATTCGACGCAGCCTTCGTCGTTCGCGGACTCAAGATTATTCAGGGTACCGACGGTTTCTTTGTGTCGATGCCCTCGCGAAAACGGCCCGACGGCACACACCAGGATGTTGCTCATCCGGTGACCAAAGAAATGCGCACCGAACTGGAGCGCCGTGTGCTCGAGGCCTACAAACAGGAGTTGGAAGCCCACGCGACCACTGGGTAGAGTTGTTGGGGCGTCGTCAAGCGGTAAGACACCAGCCTTTGGAGCTGGCAATCCCAGGTTCGAATCCTGGCGCCCCAGCCAGACCGGCCTGTGGCCGGGCCTGGGGGCTTCGCCGCGTAAGCTCCAACGACGCCAGTTGTGATTGACTGTAGTGTACGCGACGTGAGTTTACAGACTACTCCCGATCTGATTTGAGATAAACGATGATTATCCGTAGCGACATTCGATTGATTACCGGCAATGCCAACGCGGCGTTGGCTTCCAAAATTGCCGCGTATGTCGGCGAGAAACTTACCGACTGTACGGTCACTCGTTTCTCCGATTCCGAAGTCTTCGTCCAGATCAACGAGAACATCCGCGGCGCCGATCTGTTCATCATCCAGTCGACCAATCCGCCTGCGGAAAATCTGATGGAAATTTTGATGCTAATCGAGGCGGCCCGTCGCGCCTCGGCCATGCGCATTACGGCTGTTATCCCGTACTACGGCTACGCTCGTCAGGATCGCAAAGACCGTCCGCGTGTGCCGATCACCGCCAAGCTCGTCGCCAACCTGATCACCACCGCCGGCGCCGATCGCATCATGACTATGGATCTTCACGCCAGCCAGATTCAGGGCTTTTTCGATCTCCCGCACGATCACTTGTATTCTGCGGGAGTGTTCAACGAGTATTTCCGCAGAATGAATCTGCCGAAACTGGTGGTAGTCTGCCCCGATGTCGGCTCGCTCAAACTCGCCCGCTCCACTGCGAGCGCCCTGGGCGGCGAACTGGCGATTGTCGACAAACGTCGCGCCCGCCCAAATGTGTCCGAAGTAATGAATCTCATCGGCGACGTTGAGGGTAAGACTGTGCTGCTGCGCGACGATATGGTCGACACCGGCGGTTCGATCTGTCAGGCCGCCCAGTTCTGCAAAGAACGCGGCGCAGGCGATATTTATGCGGCGTGCACACACGGTGTGCTCTCGGGCTCCGCACTTGAGAAAATCGAAAAGTCGCCCATCAAGAAATTTGTTATCTGCGATTCGATTGATCAGGCCAACAAACACCTCTCGGGCAAGTTCGAAGTACTCACCTGCTCGGAGTTGATTGGCGAAGCGATCAAACGAATCTTCGAAGAACAGTCGGTGTCGTCTCTGTTTGAAGAGAGTGCGCCGGTCAAAGAAATGTGATACGACAATAATTACGTAACGGAGGATAGACACCGACCATGAAAGACATTTCGCTTGCGGCCCAGCCGCGAGAAGGGAAGGGCAAAGGCCCGGCCCATCAGCTGCGCTTCGGCGGCCGCATTCCGGCCGTGATGTACGGCCCGGAAACCGAGCCGACTTCACTGAGCGTCGAAGAACGCGCCTTCCGTACCGCCATGAAACAGGCGGGCGGGCAGAGCACCCTGTTCACGATCGACGTGAACGGCAAACAGAACAAAGTCATCTTGCGCGAAATCCAGCGCGATCCAGTTTCCAACAAAGTTCTGCATCTGGACTTCCATGCCATCTCAATGAACCGCCCGATTCACATTTCCATTCCGGTCCATTTCACCGGTCTGGCCAAGGGTGTGAAGACCGACGGCGGCATCATGCAGATTGTCATGCGCGAAGTCGAAATCTCGTGCCTGCCGGCTGATATTCCGGAACATGTCGAAGTCGACGTGACCGAACTCGGCATCGGCGACTCGATCCACGTCAGCGAGATGAAGATTGCCAACGCGACCATTCTCGGCGAGCCGAGCCGTACGGTCGTCGTAATCTCGGCCCCGACCATTATCAAGGTCGAGACTCCTGCCGCTGCTGCTGAAGGTGCCGAAGGCGCTGTCGCCGAAGGTGCCGCTGCTGGTGCTGAAGGCGCGGCCAAAGAAGGTGCTGCCGCTGCGGGCGCCAAACCGGCTGCCGGTGCTCCGGCTGCTGGCGCCAAAGCCGCTCCTGCCGCCGACAAAGGCAAGAAGGACGACAAGAAGTAGCTTGGAATCGGTGCGTGGCGCAGGTCCCCGTGCGCTACGATACCGAGTGTCATACAGAGATGAAAGGCCGCGTGCAAACGCGGCCTTCTTCTTAGTGCGATTTGCCTTCCCCCTCCTGTCATTCCCGCCGAAGAGCGGGAATCCAGCCGTCGGAAACAACGGACGAAATTCAATTTGTGTTCCGTGGTCGGCGGCCGTCCCCGTCCGCCGACCAGCTCGCAGTAGGGCGAGTTCGTCTTTGATCCCGCCGTCCTTTTCGCATGAATTCGGGGAGATGGCGGATCCAAAGACGGACCCGCCCTACAACTACATCATATCCACCGGGTCGACATCGATCCGTACTTTCACTGCCGACGACACACCAAAACGCGGTTCGCGCGCGTCCCACTCCACCAACAATCGCGACAGCGCTGACATCTTAGTGGTCTTGAGAAGCAAATGCCGGCGGTGCACGCCTCGCACAAATGAATGCGGGCACGGCGCGGGGCCCAAAATCTCAACTGCCAGATTCTTTGATGTCACGTGCGTTTCCAATTTCCGGCGAAACTCCGTGATCTCGCGCCCGACCTGTTCTTCTTTTACTCCTGAAAATTCGATATTCAAAAGTCGGCTGAAGGGTGGAAACTGGTGATCGCGGCGCATGGCGATTTCCCGCTCGAAAAATCCCCGGTAATCCTGTGCCGCGGCCAATGCGATGACCGGATTTTCAGGATCGTAGGTCTGAATCATTACCTCGCCCGGTTTCTCCCCTCTTCCCGATCTCCCAGCCACTTGAAGCAGTCGGGCGAATGTCTTTTCCGAGGCACGAAAATCCGGCAGATCCATCCCGGCATCGGCTGATAACACCCCGACCAGCGACACGCGCGGCAGATCGAGTCCTTTAGTGACCATCTGCGTGCCCAGAAGCAAATTGTAATCGCCGCGACTGAAATCCGAAAGCAGCGTCTGGGCGCCGAACTCTCCAACCGCGGCGTCGGAATCGAACCGGAGCGGTTTGCCGCGCTCGAACATTCGCCCGATAGATTCTTCGAGCCGCTGGGTTCCGGCGCCGAGATACAGAAACTGGTGTCCGCCGCATTTTTCGCACACGACATAGTCGCGCTTCACCAAACCGCAATAGTGACAGGCCAATCTCCCGCCGCCCGCTTTGTGGTAGGTCATGTGAATCTCACACGACGGACAGTTGGGGACATGCCCGCACAAGGCGCATTTGAGTTGCGAGGCATACCCGCGTCGATTCAGATACAAAATAACCTGATCGTTTTCAACTAATCGCGCTTCGACTTCCTTCTTGAGCGAGTACGACACAAACGACAGATCGCCGCCCAGACGATCCTCTCGCAGGTCAATTACCCGAACCAACGGGAGTCGTGACCCGGCCGGGCGTTCTTTGAGTTCAAGTAGCGTGTACTTGCCGTTCTGTGTCTGATGGTACGATTCTATCGACGGTGACGCCGAGCCCAACACAATCGGAATCTTGTTCAGTTGCGCCCGCATGACGGCGCTGTCGCGGCCGTGAAAGCGCGGCGAGGGATCGTCCTGCTTGTACGAGCTGTCGTGCTCTTCATCGACAATGATCAGACCGAGATTCGAAAGCGGCGCAAACAGCGCCGAGCGCGGGCCGACGACGATCCTGTATTTCCCGCTGCGGATTCCCTCCCAAGTTCGCATCCGCGCCCGTTCGCTCATCGCCGAGTGCATAATCGCAATCTGGTCGCCGAAATATCCACGCAGATATCCAAGCATAGTGCCGGCCAGCGCGATTTCCGGTGTGAGAAACAAAACCGACTTCCCCTGTCTGACGGCAATTTCCGCGGCGTGGCAATAGACAAGTGTCTTACCCGAACCAGTGATGCCGTGAAGGAGAAATGTCTTAAAACCGCTGTCGAGCGAATGCGAGACAGAATCGACGCAGCGTTGTTGTTCGGAAGTAAGCGCGTGTGCGCGGACTTCGGCCCGCGCCGGGATCATTTCAAGCGACCGATCAGAGTCGGAAACAACGGGCGCAATCAAACCCGCCGTGATTGCGGCACCTATCAGGTGACTCGTCCAGCCAAGCGACAGTAGATCGCTTTTTTTGAGCGTCCCTTCGAACTGATCTGCTTTCACCTTACGTTTCTTGAAAAATCTCTCCCACTCGGCTTCTTCACTACTGACAAGCCGGTATCCAGCCACGAGTTTCTTTTGGCGCTTGTCGCTTTCGGGCCAGACTTCTACCAATCCGCCGCCCGCGAGCAACTCGGCCACCGGTATCTTTAACCTCGATCTCAGAAACGCGAGTTCCGCCGGTTTGACAAATTTCCCCGGACGGGCAATGGCTCGGATTGCATCGGGAAAAACCGCGACACTTTCACCCCATTGCAATTTCGAAGCGGCGCGATTTCTGATTGGCGTCGGGAGACACAGCGCGAGACACTCAGCCGGATTGGCGACATAATATTCTGCCATCCACAAACACAACTGCGCCAGTTCGTCAGGAATCAGTGATACCGGATCGACTACTTTGCTGATCGGCTTGATCGTCACGCCCGGAACGGATGCAGCGTTGCCGACAAAAAATCCAATCTGTGTTCGTCGCCCGAACGGAACCGCGACCCGCTGACCAACAGTCAAACCTACCGAGGCCTCAGTCAGCGAATATGTGAAGGTGCGGCAAAACGCCCCCGGCACTGCAATGCTGACATACCTCGCAGACTTTGTCATAGACGTAAGAAACAAAAAGGGCCGGCGCAGAGCCAGCCCTTCGGCATCATATTGTGAAAGTGATTAAAGCTTCTTAAGCTTGGCGTCGACCTCGGCTTCTTTGGAGGTATTTCCCTGTTCATGATACAGGTTCTTCAGCTGCTGCAACACCGCCTTGTTCGTCGGCTGTGCCTCGATCACTTTTTCGTACGGCACAATTGCCTCTTTGAGTCGCTTCAGATAGAGGTAGCAGTCGCCCAAGCTTGTCCAGGCCTCGACATTCGTCGGATCTAGCCGCGTTACCCGCTCGAATGCCATTACCGCGTTGGCATAGTCGGCGCGCGACGCGCATATGAGGCCGTATTGATCGGCCACCGAGGCGCTGTCGGGATACATTTCAAATACCTGCTTGTAATACGTACGGGCCGTGTCGTATCGGTCGTTGCGCGTCGCCATCCACTTCTTGGCCCCGGCCGAGTCCTTGGCTTCTTCGTGCGCTCGCGATGAATCGAAAGCCCAGCCCGCTATTTCAGTAAAATACCGGCCGATTCCGATCATCGCCGCGTAATTCCCCGGTTGCAGCCTGAGTATCTCTTTTTGCACCGCCAGCGCCGAATCGTATTTTTCGCAGCTATTGAGGCAGATCGCAAGATTCGACATGGTTTCGGTTACGCCCGAATCCTTGGCCGTCAGCCGCACCCATTCGGCGAAATAATTGGCGGCATCGCAATATTTTCCTGCCGATCCGGTGCTTATGGCCAGCTGCTGCACAAGCGGAAGCCGCTCTTCAGGAGTAGTCGCACGCTCGAGGCCTTTCATCAGCCACTCGCTCGAACGCTCTATCGAGTCCTGCTTCTCATAGGCATTGGCAATTCCGATATAGGCGCGCGCGTCTTTCGGATCGATTGTGATCGCCAGATTCATGTTGTCCAGACACGAGTCGGTATTTTGCGTAATGATCTTGCGCGCCTCGATGATCGCGGTTGAATCGGTTTCGGTCTGCAGGTTGGTCGCCTGCTCGGTGATCTGCTTGAGCTGCTCTACGCCGTTGTTGTAGAACGTGCGCCAATAGAAGACTTTGATCGAATCAAGTTCCTGGGTAAACTTGTCGCACCCTTTCTTATTGTTGGCTTTGGCATTCTTGTCGTTACACACGGCATGAATCGAGTCCAGGTATGACATGGCACTCGCCACATACGGAAGCTTCTTTTTCAGGTCGCCCGTTTTTTCATTCATGTCGATCTGCATCTTCGCGATCCAGTAGTACCCTTCGGCGTACGGACCGTAGTACATAAACAGCGAATCGAGCATGACGGTGGCGTATGGGTACCGGGTCGAGTCGGCGTATCCGATCTCGATCTTCGCGGTTTTCAGATAGGCATCAGCGGTCAGCTTCCGCGCTTTCGGGCCGGCAAAGCTCCCGACCGCGAGCGTCAGCAGCGCGATACTTACAACGGCGGTTTTCAATCCGAATCTCAACGTTTCCTCCTTCATCGACATACCATCGAATCGGCAAATCTATAGCGGCGTTTTCCCGCTGTCAACGAACAATCCGCTCACCGCGTAGTGAAACGGACTTTCAATTTCAGGGTCACTACTTCGTTGGCTTTAAGCGGTACACTGAAGGCGGCGGTGGTTGCGTCTTTTTTCGTAAATGGAATGCTCGAACTCAGAATGTCCCAGTAGCTCCACAAGCTCTTTTCCACCCGCACCGTGACCGCCTCGTTCTTGCGATTGCGAATTTCGATCTCGAAATCGCGTTCTTCGACATTATTGGACACCCGCGTGATATTCGCCGTCTTCTCTTCGGCCGTAATATCAAACGCCGTCCCGATGTCTATCTTAAGACTGTCGTCTTTGGGCGTATGTTCAATCTGATCTTCACCCAAAAGTACGAGCATTCCGTCGGTGTCGGCCTTGAACATCCGCACCCGGCCGGCCGGAAGCGGCATCCCGAGTCCCGACTCTTTGCTGTTCTTGAGCTTGACCATCACTTTGACCGCTTTGGCGTCGACATCCGGTCGAAACAAGTATTCTTTCGCCACCGCTCCTTTGGAGGGATCAAACAGCGAAATTTGTTTTTGTTCTTTATCCGCGACTGTGGCATTCCGGGGAAGCGTGTACATATGGTATTCAAAGAACGACTTTTCCTCAAACGGCGCCGCAGCAGCAAAGCTGTCGCTGTACACTTCCGCACTTCTGCCGCCGCGTACAAATTTAGGTTGCGCACGATTGATTGTCCCGGCGATGAGTTTCAATTTCGCGTTCTCATACGTCTTGCCAGAATTATTGGTAATCGACGCCCACCCGGACAAATTCATTTGGTTTTCAGCAGGATTCAAGACGCCGACATACTCGGCTGACCAGGTCATCCCGCCGGTCTGATAACTGACATTGCAAGGCAGCGTACCAGAAGTCGACGAGTTGTATTTCCATAGCAATGTCGGTCGCGTAATCAGGCCTTCGGGCAATACTGGAAAGTTCACCTCTGTAACCTTGCTCATCGAAATGATTTTGACGCGCCCGCTTTCTTCGCGGATGATCGCCGATCCGCCGGAGTACGACAGCAAGGTGCCTTTGTAGACATTCCCCTTTTCGTCGGTCAGCTCAATCTGCTTGTCGATATACTTGGCGTACATCTGCTCGGGACCGACCAGATCATAGGCATAATTTTGTTCGAGAATCGTGACCGACTTTCCGCCACTCACCAGATCGAACCGCACTGAGCTGGCGTCGATCAGGGCGGGGACATCGGTGAATTTCAACTGACCGACGCCGTTTTTGAATTCAAGCTGTCGCGTCTCGTTGATCACGCCGAGATTGTCGTTATAGACAGTAACCGCGATATCGGCCGCGAAGGTCGATACACCTATCGCGGTCAACACTACCAGCATTAGTATTGCGTTGCGCATACTCACCTCTTTATACATCCGAACACGGGCCTGCTTTCGCCCGCAACCGGAGTTCTTGTTTTTTGTCATTCTCACTTTATATACAGCCATCGGCTGAAAATCTTCCCGTCGACATCCACCCGAACGTAACCGCTAACCCCTTATGCGGTTAGACGTTGGCGGGGCGCCGAACACTGGTCTGAATGTCTCAATAGTTTTCTTCACTTCCGCCTCGACCTCGGCCGGGGTCGGATTGAGTGCTTCGGTCGTGAACAATCCTGTTCGTGGATCAACTTTCGCAAAAATCTGACTGTACAAATTGTAGATCAGCTCCAAGCTCAATTGATATCGCGGCGCCAATTGCGGCAAAGTCGCATCGACTACCCCACGCGCCCACTTCTGATATCGAATTCCGATGGCATAATAGACGCGAATCACTTCCCGAACTCTCGCATCCGCTTGGCCCGATACCGCCGCGTCGTGAAATTCAGATTCGCTTATCTTGGCGTGCGCCAGAATCGAATCGGCAAAGTAGTTCAGGCCCGCCTTCTGATCTTTCTGAAAATCCCGCAGGATATGAGTCACATATGAAAAAATTGCCAGATGCCGCGCGGCAAGGCGGATATCATACGAAGGTACCTGATATCGATCGTCAACTTTCCCAACGCCGCACAAATGCATGAAGACTGCCGCAGGCGAAATCGCCGCCCCTTCGGTGTAGCGCAGGAATGTTCGAAAATTGGCAAAGCCGCGATGTTTCAAATCGTAGATCATCGCCTGTCCGAGACGCTCCCACGGCCAGAGCGGAATCGAAAATCGATCGAGCGTCGCGACAAACTTTTGACCATACTCATCAGTGACCTGACCCGAACTAACCGCCGCCAGCCAATTTGAAATTTCCGACTCTGCCCTGACCGCCAGCGCGGCTGGCACAGCGCCGTGCTGCGACTTAAGGTCATCAACCAGATCATCGATCCGGCGCATCGAGCGATAGCAGACCGTAAATGCCTCATACCGCTCTTCTTCCCAGACCCGCGCGGCTATATCCAGAATCGGGTTGGTCAGAATACCGCCGAAATCGATCTTCAGCGCAAAATCAAGCGATACGGATTGTTCGTGTGACATGCAGCGCAAAACATAACAGCCCCCGCTCCGTCGGCCAATATTTATGTTTTCCCCTCCGGTCACGCGCTGTACACTGTCGGCAATGGATAGTCCAATTGGCGTTCTCATTCTCACCCACAACTACCCTCGCTTCGACGGGGACTATTCCGGTGTTTTTCTGCATGTGCTCGCCAAGTCGCTCTTGCCGCACAACATTCAGCCGGTCATTTTGACCCCCCACGACGCCGGCATTCCGGAACGCGAAGAACGCGACGGCATTCAGATCATCAGATTCCGCTACGACACTGATGATCGAGAGACGCTTGCCTATCGCGGAAACATGCATCAGATCGCCCTCGGATCATTCTCGGGACTCCTTCGATTCAATCGATTCCTCAACCAATTCGAGCGATCGGCCGGTTCGATTTTGCGATCTGAACAGATCGACCTTGTCTGGGGACACTGGCTTGTTCCGGCTGGTGTCGTGATGAAACGACTTGCCGATCAGAAGAGTCTACCACTCCTGGTCTCATCACACGGCACCGATATCCGACTTCTGTCTAAATACAAATTTGCGGCGCGACTCTATTTCAGTTCTTTGGTACGACGGGTCACGGCGTGGACAATCGTTTCGAATTTTCTTAAAGACCAGATTGCGACCATTGAGCCCTCATTTGGCACAAAGCTTAAAGTGCTTCCTCTGCCGCACGACGAATCGATATTTGCCCCCGACCCTGCCATTCAAAGAAATCAATCCAAGGTGACCGCTATCACGCGCTTCACCGATCAGAAGCGGCCTTGGGTTCTCATCGAGGCCTTTGCTCAAGTGCGAAAAAGCTGCCCGGACGCCACGCTTGAAATCTGGGGTTCCGGGCCGCTTCAAACTCAAATCGAATCTCATGTTCAGCAGTTGGGGCTTGCGGGCGCTGTCGCTATCCACCCCCCCGTGTCACAGCGCGAGCTGGCCGACATCTATCGCCGCGCCGGTATTGTCGTATTGAATTCAGTCGATGAAGGATTTGGGTTGGCCCTGTCCGAAGCGATGCTCTGCGGCACACCGGTAGTGGGAGTGTCGTCGGGCGGCATCACTGATATCATCACTCACAACGAGACCGGCCTGCTGGCCGAACCCGATAACCCCGGCGATCTTGCCGACAAGATATCTCTCCTGCTGCGCGACAATGCGCTCCGCACCCGCCTTTCAGCCGCCGGACAGAAGTCGGCCTATGATCGCTACGCCTCCGGCCCGCTTTCAGCCCAATACGCCGCGCTGATCCGCGATGCGATCGCGGAATCTGGCAGTCGCAGGCAATCTTAAAATTGATCGGTTTGCAGCATTACCAGCGTGCAGGCGAAGACAACTTCTATGCCGGCCGCCTTGAGCTTGTCAGCCAGCACTTCATTCTCCGCTCCTGGATTGAAGATCACCCGCCGGGGCTTCAGTTTCAGGATACGTTCCAACTCGCCGTCGGAAATCTGCGCACCGACATACATGGTCAGTGTGTCGACCGGACCCTCGATATCATCAAGAGATTTTAATCCCTTGATTCCCAGGACATCGTGTCCGGCCGGATGCACCGGGATCGGCTGATGTCCGTGTTCACGCAGCATTTTGACAGCTTTGTACGAGTAACGATCTTCTTTGGGCGAAGCGCCCAAAACAGCAACGGTCGAGTGTTCTTTTGCTTTGGTCATCAAGTTATCCTATCAACGATTGAGCCAGACTGAATAACAAAATAAGGGCAATAATGTCGGCCAGCGCAAGGGCGATTGGCCCCGAGGCGACTTTGGGATCGGCGCGCAAAGCCCGGACCGCCGCCGGCAAAATAACACCCAGCGCCGAAGCCAGAAGAACCGCCCCGACGATCGCCATTCCGACTGACACCGAAGCCAGCGCATCGCCCTTCCACCAGAGCGACAACAGAAACACAATCGCCGCGCTGGATATGCCAAGTCCGAAGGCGGTCGGCATCTCGCGCCGCACCGCTTGCCAGAGCATCCGCCAGGACACCGCGGCAGTGGAAGTCTGCAGCGTAAGCGTCATCGACTGCATGCTGACACTTTCGGCGATCGAAAGCATCATCGGAATAAAGAACGCCAGCATGGTTGCTTTCTCGATCAGCGACTCGTGCGTCGCAACCACGGTCGCGCATATCGTGCCGCCGACAATATTGGCCAGCAGCCAGACAAACCGGTCACGATAACTCTTCCACCACGACGCCTCACGACCCAATTGCGCATGAACACCGACCAGCTGAAAGGCGCTGTTGATTTCGTGCTGATGCGCCGTATCTGAAAGTTCGCCGGAAAAAACCGAGATATCAAACACACCGACTATTCTATTGTCCGCATCGACCACTGGCAGAGCCATAAAGCGCCGGTTAAGCATCAGCTCCGATGCCTCCTGCAGCGTCGCCGTATCTCGGACCGAAGAGACATTCATGAGCATCAGGGCCGCAACCGGTTCATCAAGCGGTGCCATCAAAAGGCGCCGCACCGGAAGCACTCCGACCAGTCGACGCTCCGAGTCCACGACATAGAAGTAAACTATTTTTTCGCCGAGTTTTCTCGACCGAAGACTCGCAAGCGCCTCGCCGACTGACATCGTGTCCAGAAGCGTTACCACATCAGTCGCGGCAAAGTCCGATACCGGCCGTCGCAAGTCGGCGGTCAGGTCTTTTCCTGTGGGCAACGGCGCCGATTTCTGCGGACTGAAATGCATCGCTATTCTGCTCCTGAGAAGACTTGCCGGAAGATTACGCGGGCGAATTTGTCAGCGGGATAATCGGCAGGATGCCGTTCGGATCGAGCCGCTGCTTTATCTTGCGCGAGTAGACGGCGTCAGTGTCGTGATTGTTTTCGTCCAATCCCGCCAAAAAGTTTGCCCGGTCTATCGCGTTCTGCTTCAAATCAAGATATTCGTGCCGCGCCGACAGCGGAAGCACCCGCAGTGTGGCCGACACAACCAGCCCAAGAATTCCCCACGACGGCGCGAACAGCTTAACCACATCATACCCCGACACCGATTTGAAGCAGACAGAACCCGGTTTCACAATCGTCGCATCGGGCATCACGACTTCGGCCTTAATCAGGTACTTCTTGATCGGAAGGGTGTGTTTCCCGAGCTGGCCTGCGAGATTGACCGCGATTGCCCCTCCGACCGAACCGACATACGGTAAGTCGGCCAGCGGGCAGAATAACCCGTGCGGCTCCAGATCGATATTCAATTCCTTGAGTGGATATCCGGCGCCGACCACCACATAGAAGTCTTCCGGCTGGACATCTATCAGGTCGTTCAATCGGTCGGTGCGCACCGTCAGCATCTGCTCGAACGGCTCTCCGGCTGGGTCTATGTTGTTGCCGAATCCGGTGATATACAGTTGCCGGTGATGGTCATTGGCCAGTCCAAAGGCGCGCGACGCCTCCTCGGCCGATGCCGGATGAAAGGTCGCGATCGACTTCTGAAAGGTAAGCCGGTCGTCGGGAAACGCCGTTCGGATTGTCTCTATAAATCGCTCATTGCTTGCCATTCGCCCAAGATAACCCTCGCCGTCACGTCGCGAAAGCCCGCCGATACCGTTTTTGGCACGAACCGCCGTCGGGGTCTTTATAGGTCAATTTTATCTTTGATTTCGGTCTGCTAGCAGTATATTGGAGTGTCCTGACCATGCGCCCGGACAGTCTTTTCGCAATGAAAACTAAGTCACAGTGTGTTCACATATCATCCGCGACCGGGGAGTTCCTATGTTCGCTCGTCTCCATGCGTATCGCACGCCGCATCTCTCTGTTTTCTCGAAGGCGGCTTTTTGGCTCGCCCTCCTGACATGTCTGTTCGGTAGCAATCTTCTGTTGCCCGGTCACGCCCAGGCCGCGTCCGGCTGTTGCGTAGTCCGCGGCAATACTGATTGTTCCCCCGACGGCATTGTTGATATCTCCGACCTGACCCGCCTGATCGACAATTTGTTTATCTCGCTCGATCCGCTGTGCTGTGTCGACGCCGCCAACACCGACGCCTCACCCGACGGCATTGTCGATATTTCCGACCTGACGATTCTGATCGACAATCTATATATCAGTCTCAACCCGATGATTCCCTGCGGCGGAGACTTGCTGCCGTTCGGGCAGAAGAAAGTCGTGTTCGACGGAATTGACAGCGTCTACCAGGCAAACTCGGGGCTTCCCCTTGATTCCCTCGCCGCACGGCTCGTCGCCTACCTGCTGACCATGCCCGACATTGATACTGCCGCGATCATGGATAGTATTTCAGTCTGGGCGAGGTTCAGCGATCACACCATGCTGTCGCTTCCCAACAATACGTTCATTGACGACAGTGTGGCTTCGGCCCCTCCGGCGTGGGATTACCAAGTTGATTCCACCGTGCCCGCCAATTTTGCTATCCCGCCCCGCCGTTTTCCCGAGTGGAACCGGGCTGCGGGCAATCAGGCACAGAGAATATCAAATCTCGCCGGACACACCGAACTCCCTTCATCGATCCAGTCGCGGGTGATGTGTACGGTGTCACCCACCTGTTTTCCATCAGTCAATACGACGGCGATGAAAAACTTGCTGGACAATAACGGATATGTGACAACGGTTGCGACCGGAAGTGTACCTTCGCTTTTCAATGTCCGCAACGACGGTGCGTTCTTGTACATTGGGCATGGCGGCCCCGGCATGAACATTATCGGCGACAGTACACTCTCGTTATGGACCACGACAGTGATATCACACTCGCTTGATTCCACCTATGCCGGTCTGCTACTGGGCGAAGAGCTTGTTTATATGTGCATGCCCGACTACGACGCAACAGCGGGCGGTTGTACCAATACCTGGCACTATGGTTTCACCGGCAAATTCGTTGCCCAGTACATGAGTTTTGTGGCGAACAGCTTTGTCTACATCTGCGCCTGCGAAAGCGACAGTGTCGCCTCGCTGCGCAATGGCTTCAAGCTCGCCGGGGCTTCGACCTTCGCCGGCTGGTCCAAGACTGTTCATGTGCGTCCGGCACTGAAGGCCCACGAATTCATGTTCGACCGTCTGCTCGGCGCAAACGCATCGACCCTGACTCCGATCGAACATCCTAAGCAGCGACCCTTTGACATCGATCTGGTCTGGCAGGATATGAAGAACCGCGGCTTCGATACCGATCCGGCCCCCCCGGGTGCGAAGCTCCGTGTGCGTCACCTGCAGGACAATTTCGGCATCCTCGCCCCCAGTTTGCGCTACATGGCCGTCGTCGAGCACTTCGACACCCTGTACGTAACCGGCACATTCGGCACCGACCCCGGTCCAACCAAGCGGCGCGTCTACATGGGCGGCACCGACATGCTCGTCTACGACTGGCAGCCGCAACTCATCACCTGCTTCATCCCCAATACCGGCGCCGGATCAGTCGGACCGGCGACTGTTGAAGTCGACGGCCTCACCGGCCCATCGTCGAGCACCAAGCGCACGAGTAACGTGGTAAACCTCACGACGTGGGAAGGCATCTTCACATACAAGCAGGACGACTTTCAAGCGCTTGAAGGCAAGATAGAAATCCACGCCAAGTTGCGCGCCGACATTCATGCCTTCCGCGACAAGCCCCACGAAACACCGCATTACTACTCGGTGATCTTCCCGGCCATGGAAAATTCCTATGGCATAGCCAGCGTGAGTGGTCACGCTGAGTATCTTTGGCCGGGCGATCCGCCGTCCCTGGAAGAATGGGACTGGGATGGATCGCACTATCTCAAAGGACTTTGGGAAAACGATCCCACTGGGTTTCTCTTAGATGGCTGGGTCGACGGTAATACCAGTCGGCTCAAACTTCATGTATTTGCCGCTGAGGCCCGCGACCTGATCGAGACAGTTACAGACCTACCACCGCAAAACGTTGCCGTTGCAATACCGCTGGAGCTCTCGGATACATTTACCGGCTACTATTGGATTCAAATGAACTCGGTGTGGGATATTCTCGGCGATTCACGGTCAGTTAACAAATGCTGCTCACGCGATCCGGATGGCAATGGCACCGATGACATTGTTCATACTTTCTCCTGGCCGACGATTCAGGCCAGCTGGGCGCCGGACACCTCCGCCGCACAGTGATTTCCTGAAAGTGGTGTACGCTCCTGTGCACCACGTTCCTCGTTGTGTCTGGTCTTGCCGCCCGCCGCAGGCGTGACGTGTGACCTGACAATTCTCCATTTGCGCGGCAGGCATCATGCCCGCCCATCCTCGTGCGCGGCAGGCATCCTGCCTGCCCGTTCTCCTTCCCTATTTGACCTCACCACACACAACCGACATATTCCCCAATGCTCCGCAAAATCCCCTGGCCGTGGGTTCTGCTCTACGCCACGCTCGCACTCTTCGGCGCCGCGTCGTATTTCAAATGGACCGGCATGTGGGGGATCAACCACCTGGCGTTTCTCCCGATTGGGTGGTGGATTGTCTATTGGGCAGCAGTCGCTGTCGTATTGTCGCTGGCACTCCTGCGCGACCCAACCACCCGCCTCGACCGCGCCGTCGACGCGATTTCCCACTGGCTCTTTGAACAAGGCGTCCGGCCCAGAGTAATCATCGCTTTCGCGTTTGGGGCAGTTTGCTGGGTGTTTCGCGTGCCGACACATTTCCTCGGCGACGGATACGCCCTGCTGGGCGGCCTCGGGCGCGGCGAGTCGTACATCTTGAAATGGACCGAGCCAGGAGCTGTACTTCTCATTCGCGCCATTCAGACGGCCTTGGGAGACTATACAAAATCCACTGCGCTTGCGGCCTTTCAAGGCATTTCAATCATTAGCGGAATCGGATTTGTGCTGGGGGCTTTTTCAGTCGCTCGAATTGTCGATCCCGCGCCGAGGCGAAGACTACTGGCATGGATTGCTATCGTCTTTGCGGGCACTTCACTGCTGTTCTTCGGCTACGTTGAGTTCTACCCGCCGCTCTGGGGGTTGATGCTGTTTCACGTTGCCTTTCTGTACAGGTACATCGAGAACGGCCTAAACGTGTGGCCGGCAACTGTGATTTTGGCGGCAGCGTGTGCTATTCACCTCCAATGCCTGACTCTGGCGCCGGGGCTGATGTGCGCCGTCTGGCTGCGACACAAGATGCGTCATTCGACCGCACAGGATGTTCGATTTCCGGCGCGCTCGGTGCTCTTTATCGGCGTTATCGGAGTCGCTGTGTTTGCCTGGCTTTATGTCACCCGCATGGAGTTTGAAACTATCTTTCTGCCCTTGTTCACAGGACGTCCGCGCTCGCCGGAATACGCCGTCTTTTCTATCAAGCACCTTGTCGACTTGTTCAATCTCCTCATTGTCGTCTGTCCGCTCGCGTTGGTC
>CAYVWS010000042.1:0-16352 GCA_964455535.1 uncultured Ignavibacteriales bacterium
AAAAGCTCGGCCATAGTCGGCGCTACATCGATAGTACGGACGCGCTGCTCAAGATGTTGCGCTTTGATCCCTTGTCCCCAGAAAACAATGGGCACATACCGGTCATACCACCAGGGTGAACCGTGACTGGTGCCGCCGGGGTAGTTTGTAAGATAGAGTGAATCTTTCAGGATCACCATGACATCCGGCATGCGGACTGAGCACCAGTTATTTCTCACCAGCGGTCGGATTTCCGCAACTCCGTTGCACGCCTTCCATGATACGGTTGGTCCATAGGCGCAAGCAACGTATGGTAATTGCGTCACGAATTCGATCATCTGCTCAAGCTCCGCTAAAATGGAATCCTGCGTGCGGCCACTACGCCTGAATACAACGTCTGATCCGACAATGAACACCGTTGTGTCTGCTGAACCGGAAGGGTCAAAGCTGGCCACCAGTGAATCGATAAGACGATCATATGCCTTTACTGAAATGCGCCTATCCGCTGGAGGCAGATCGAGCACCCCGTGATCGGAACTCAGTGTGACGACATAGTTGTCCTTGCCGACCAGCGTGTCGAGTTCGCACAATAGTGTATCGAGATATCGATCAAGCCGCAGATAATAGTCGAATATCTCCTGAGAACGAGGTCCGTACGCGTGACCGACGGCATCAGCCGCCGAGCAGGAGAGCATCAGTAGATCAGTTGTTTTGCCCGTGCCGATCTTCTCACGGCGCACCATCTCACGCACAAATTGAATCAGCAGTTCGTCCGCGAACGGAGTAGGGTAAACGGCATCAAAGTGCCCGCGCCCTTTCTTTTCCGACGTGAAATAATGCGGGAAAGTGACATGGACACTGTCGTTCTCAAGATCAATACTATCCGGCCCGATGGATTCGTAGATCGAGATGTTTGAACTGCCCAGAAGCCGATTCCATACTGAATCCTGCCAGACATTCTTGTGCGAACCGCGATTGAACTCGTCAACCCATGTCGGGAGTTTGTCGGTGTAGGCCGTCGATGTCACAAAGTCGCCCGTCTTGCGATCCCACCAGTAGACGCCATCCGGTTGCGTCTGCGCATCGGCCACCTGTCCGGCCATAAGTATTGCCGCGCGGTCTTTGAGTGATGCCGAAAAGACACGGCCGTTTCCGGCGCTTTTGATCCAGTTGCCAATCGAAGGGCGCATCAGGTATTGGGGAGACGAGCCGAGCGAATCACCGCGTTTCAATTCGGCAACTGTAGTTCGATCAAGCCGTGTATTGGTGTCTCCAACGGCGTACGTGACTTGGTCATGCTCGCGGTCATAAAAGTCGTTGCCGACGATTCCATGATGCGACGGAAAACACCCCGTGCTCAGCGTTGCATGACCCGGCGCTGTTTCCGTGTTGGCGTGTTCGTGGCTGGCCGAGTCGAAAACCGCTCCTTCGGTCAGCAGACGATGCAGACCGCCGGTGAAGTAGGGGCCAAATCGTGACGGGTAATCGCCGCGCATTTGATCAATAACGATAAAAACGCCGAGGCGCGGTTTGGCAGTCGGCGTGGAGAGAATCGTTGGGGCGCAGAACATCAGGACGCCCGCGAAAACGAAAACTGAGTATCTCTTCATAGGGTCAACTTCGGCTTCAATGGTATTCGCGACAGAACATCATTCCGCTGCCGATCTTAGGCAAGCGAAAACTCCTACAATTGTACGCTCGGCTCCCAGAGACCTGTGCAAAATCCGCGCAAACGGTCGGCCGCCGAACAATTTTGCCAAGCCGGAACAATTCAACGATACAATTCCAACACTACTGCCAGAAGCACACCGATATCTGAGGCATGGTCCGGGAAACCACGCTCGCTCGAATTGTTTTAGCGGTTGTCATTTTTGCCGCGGTTGGGGTTGTGGCCCAGGGGGAAGGCCATGATTCAACTGCCACTCCCGCGATGCACCGCAAGCTCGACTGTTCGCGCTGCCACCAAGTAGTGGCGTCAATTGGTTCGACTCTGCCGCCGCCTTCGCCGATCTCCCAATGCGGAACCTGCCACACCCGCTCGGTTTTGGCCGCATCGGAGCTGGGTCGATCATTCCACGCCGACAACGCCCGGTCATGCGCCGAATGCCATTCATTTCACGAAGTCTCGCGCATTTCCGCCGCCGGAAATGAGTTCAATATGTCGCCGTCCACGGGCAAAGCGCTCTGTGTCGGTTGTCACAATCCTTCCGGCGCATTGTCGAATCTCTCGCCCGGCCATGTCCTCGCGGCCAAGATCTTTCACTCTAATGCCGACGAACTTAAAGGGCTGAACGCTTCGCAGGCGTGCATGATCTGCCACTCTGAAAATCGAAGCGTGCAGATCGACGGCAATACGTCGGTTGCCGCGCCGCAATTCAATGAACGCCACACTCATCCGCTGGGCGAAATTTCCTACGATTATGTCGGTAGTCAGGGGACACGCATCCGCCCGAAGATCGATTCGCGTTTACAGATCATCAATAATCGGATCGATTGCGAAACCTGTCACAGTCTTGGGTCGACGACCAAATATCGCCTCGCCGGATTTGAAAACACGCAGGATCTCTGCGCCGGCTGCCATCTTGTCGACTAACATCGATCATTTGATTTCTTTACAAATCCGCTAATCCGAACACCCATCGTCCTATTTCCCCTTTGCCGTAAATCACTACTATTCAGTAACGTATTGGGGAAATACGTGTTGACTTTCAAGAGTGATCTTGTTACCTTTTTCACAAACTTTGAGGCCATGCATGGGATGGATCACAAAATGAAGAGCCAAACCTGGTTCAAAATATCAATAATCTCGTTAGCGATAGTGACTTGGACGAATGTGCGGGCAACCGATCCGACTCCGCCCGATTCGATCCCGGCGCACCACAATAACCCGCTTCTAAAGCTTCAGGTCAGCCACGAAATCGATACCACCACCGGAGCGGTCGACACGACCTATCGGTTCGTGGTCGAGGCGCACCATCGGGTCTTTACCAACTTCCAGCAGACCGATACTGTTTTTCTGCACCAAAAATTTCCCGTTGGCGAGGGTGACGAAATTGCCGAGGTCTTCGTGTTCAACCCCGACCTGATGATCACCGACAAGGGGGAATACCTGAAGCTGTCTGACTCACTTCTTAATCCGGCGGTCCGGGTGCGGGTGTGGAAGAAAGACTCGGTGATTCAGCAGAGCTGGGCGTTTCTTTATGCCGACGCCCCTCATTTCCGGCGCAACGATATTCTCGGCTTCAAGCTGGTATCGTGTGAAGTCCCCGACAAATTCATCAAAGTCGCCGGTCCGGCCTGGATGACCGAAACCGCGGCCGACAGCACGGCACGCAAGCCGAAGTAGGCGGTAGATATGCATCGCGCGAACCGGATTTCGCTTTTTTTGTGCGGCCTTATGGCGGCTGTTCTTGTGTGCAATGCGCCGGTCATGGCGGCCAAGACCTGCTATGACTGCCATAAAAAGGCCAAAGAGCAATTTACCTCCCGCAAGAATATCCACGATCCGGTCAAATCCGAAAAGTGCGAGTCGTGCCACGGCCGTCACGGATTTTCTCAGCAGTTGGTGCTGATTGCCGACGGCAACGAGCTCTGCTATTCCTGCCACAAAGATCTCAAAGAGAAGTTTACCGCAGGCAACCAACACTACCCGCTGGAAAAAGGAGCATGCTGGAACTGTCACGACCCTCACGCGTCGGACAAAAAAAGTCTTCTGCGGACTGGGCCTGAGGGCGCCGATGATCCAGCGACTTGTCTGGGGTGTCACGACGAACAGCTCAAGCCGGAACTTGCAAAAACTCACGCCCACAAACCGTTTGCCGATCTCAATTGTTTGTCATGTCACGAAGCCCACAACAGCCCGCATGCGGCGCTGCTCAAACAGGATGGTTCGGCGCTCTGTCTGACCTGCCACCAGAAAGACTCAAAGAAAATCGCAGCTTCCCACCAGGGGAAACACACCGAAGGCCTCGAGTGTACGACTTGTCACTCCGGCCATGCCTCAACTGGCAAAGGCCTGATCTCAGAAAAGGCCCACCCACCATTTGCGGGAGGCGATTGCGAATCGTGTCACAGCATGCCCGACAGCACCGGCAAGGTGGTATTTGCCGAAGGCACTACCAAGAATTCGGTCTGTGCCGCTTGTCACGAAGAACAAACTAAATCAGAATCGCGTACCACGCCGCATCCGGCGGTTACCGCCGATAACTGCTCCGACTGCCATCTCCCGCACAGCTCCCGCAATGACAAACTGCTTTCGAATTATGAAGGGAAGCTCTGTCAGGAATGTCACGCTGATGTCCTCACCGCTACCGACAAAGGCAAACATGAACCGGTGTTGGAGGGACGATGCGGATCGTGCCACGAAGTTCACGGTTCGGACAAGCCGCACATGCTCAAAAAAGAGGGCTCGGCGCTTTGTCTTGAGTGTCACACCGCCTTTGCGCAATCGAAAGACTCGGCTGTGTCTGTCCACGCGGCCACCGACGATTGCCTGTCGTGCCATAATCCGCACGAAGGTCTCACGCAGAACATGCTCAAAAAGCCGGTGGACTCGCTTTGCTCAGACTGCCACACACCGGACAATTTGGCCCTGACCGCCAAATCGGCGCACAGCCCCTATTTCTCGGGCAACTGCGCCGGCTGTCACTCGCCGCACTTCAGTAATCAAAAGCATTTGCTTCGCAAGAGCGGGCCGGAACTCTGCACGCCTTGCCATTTAGAGATCGAAACGAAGCTGAAGCTTTCGTCGCAGCATCCGCCGGCGACCGAAGATTGTCTGAATTGCCACAAGCCCCACTACTCGGCACAAAATAGTCTGCTCAATGACCAGCCGAAGACGCTCTGTCTCTCGTGTCACGACAAGGCCGATCTCGGGCTGGAAAAAGCGCATGTGCACAGTGCGGCGAAGGATGGCCTGTGTGTCGGCTGCCACAATCCGCACGGTTCGGACCGTCCAAAACTGATTTCGGCACGAGCGGTCCTCCGAGTCGTGGGTGGTCAGAATATCATGGTCGCGCCGCGGCTGACCGATCAGCGGGCATCGCTGTGCGTCACCTGCCACGAAAACTTTGCCGAGACCATGCTAAAGGTCGACGCTCACAAGCCGGTACGCGAAGGCAAGTGCGAGGCCTGTCACGACAATCACGGCTCCGATCAGGATGGATTTGTCAAATTGCCAGCTCCCGCGCTGTGTCAACAGTGCCATACGGTCGACTCGACGCTGTCTGCCAAGCACGACGGGTACAACCTTGCGGCCGCCGATTGTCTGGGCTGTCACAATCCGCACGAGTCAAGTTCGCCGAAATTAGTCAGATCGAAATCGCATCCGCCGTTTGCCGAAAAATCGTGCGACAATTGCCACGAGAAAGGCGAAGACGGTTCAGTCAAGCTGGCCGGTGAAGTGAACGAAGTCTGCTCGTCGTGCCACGACAATATTACGACCGAAATGAAGCTGCCTCACTTGCACGCGCCGTTCGAAGGCGGCGAGTGTGTCAGTTGTCATCGGGTACACGCGGCCGACCAACCGAAGCTTCTGAAAGCCGAAGCCAGCAACCTCTGCCTGGGATGCCACGAAGATCTTCGCGGCATGGACACGCTCAAAGTGGTTCACAAACCATTCGGCGAAAAGAAGTGTCTAGACTGCCACAAACCGCACGGTTCTCAGTATGAAAAACTGACTACCAAACCGGCGGAATCATTCTGCTTGTCATGCCACACCAAGCTGCAAAAGCAACTCGGATCGGGTACGGTTCACACCCCAGTGAAATCGGGCAAGTGCGTGTCCTGCCACCAACCGCATGCCGGCAATATCAAGGCGCTACTGGTAACCGATAAGAAATCGCTGTGCGGCAAGTGTCACAATTTGACGAGCGCGACCATGACCACCGCGCACAAAGGATTCGATATTTCTGCCGCCGACTGCCAGAACTGCCACGCGCCCCATGTCGGCCAGAAGGGCAACAAGGGGCTGCTTCTTCCGAAGAGCCACAAGCCGTTTATGCAGGGCGAGTGCGCGAAATGTCACGTCGGCACAAGCACGACGCAGTTCGTCGCCAGCGGCAAAGACCTCTGCGCGACCTGTCACGACAAGGGCTCCAAGATTTTCTCCAAACCGGTGGTGCACTCAGCGATAGAAAAATTCGGCTGCGTCGGCTGCCACGGACCGCATGTCGGTTTCGGCAAGGGACTCCAGAAGAAAGAGGGCGTGGATCAGTGCCTCAGTTGCCACAACGGTCCCGGTTTCACCGGCGCGGTGCAGCATCCGCCGGCCTTCGAAGACTGCTCCAACTGCCATGATCCGCATTCGTCCAATTTCAAGAACTTGCTGAGCACGGCCAACATCATCGAATTGTGTACGGCGTGCCACGAGGATGCCCAAAAACGGCACTTCCACCCGATGGGCCCGGGCACCATCGATCCGCGCACAAAGACTGATTTGGTATGTACCGGCTGTCACTCACCGCATTCCGGCTCGGACAAGAATATTCTCAATGCCGATCAGAATCGCCAACTGTGCAACCAGTGCCATAGCCCCGAGCACCAGTAGTGAGGAGAAGCAGTGAGCGCCGCACGAAACATCGCATTGCATCTGGGGATTCCGGCGCTGTGCTGTGTTGTACTGAGCACGACCGTACTGGCGGGTGCTGAAGAAAAGTCGCCGTTGATCGGTCGTCCGGCTTCGATCACCGTCGTCAAGCCGGGTCAGCTTTCACTATCGCCCGACGGTGACCGGGTTGCGATCACCGAGCGCTTCGGCAATGCAATTCAGGTTCTCGATAGCCGAGGAAACATTGTCTGGTCGGTCGATCAGACCGCCGGACTTGACCAGCCGGTCGCCGTTGCCTTTGCCAACTCGAACGATTTGATTTTCTCGCAGTGGGATGCTCACAATCTGTTTCGCGTCTCACAGAAGTCACCAAGTCAAATTGATACTGTTGCTGACCTGACAACGGTAACCGGCGCGGCCTCGCGCATTTCCAAACTCTATGCACAGCCAGACAAATCCTGGTTGATCCTGACTTCCAATCCCGATCAACTCGTGAGAGTCAATTCCGATTTTAGCTCGCCTAAGATCGTATTGAAAAACGGCTCTTCGAAAGGCAGAATCGACCGCCCGTCGTCTGTCGCATTTACGTTATCGGGTCGTCTTGCGGTAGCGTCGCGCGGCGCCAATCCGGTGCAAGTGTTCGATCAGTCCGGAAAGCTAATCGTTGCCGCCGACTGGAATGCCTCAACACCCGTTGGCATCTGGGAAGCCGCGGCGATAGCTGTCGATCAGCAGGAACGAATCTGGGTCTTCGACGCTACCAATGTACAGCTGCGCCAATATGATCAGACCGGGACATTGCTTTCGGTTCGCAATGTCACCTCGGGTAATAGATTTCCGACCGACATGGTGATTACCGCCGACAATCAGTTGGTGATTGTCGATGCCGGCGGACGAATCGATATCTACGATTTGGCTCAAGAGAATTAGTATGCTCAAGCGAGTTGTCCCTGTAGCTGCGGTTGTGATGAGTGTCGCGGGAAGCGTGATCGCCGGCAACTGGCATCGAGGCGAATCGCTGCAATGCGGCGAATGCCACGCCGAACACGCCACCGCCGGAGGACAGGTGATTCCGGGCGGACCTTTCAGCACCCTACTGATCAAAAGTTCTGTCAACGAATTGTGTCTCTCCTGTCATGGCGGCGACGACCCGACCGCGCCGGATGTTCTGTCGCCCGTCTCGATGTACGCTCAGTCACTCACTACCGAAAGCGCAGCCGGATTCTTTCAGGTGCCGGGTGTGCTGAACCCGATGGGGCACTCGCTGGGTCTGGCGGTCAATGTGCCGCTCAACAGCGCCGGAAAAAATATGGAACTCTCCTGCGCCAGTTGTCACGAATACCACGGGAATGACAACTACCGAAATCTGCGCTACGACCCCGGCGCGACCGGCGACTCGATCTCGATACTCTCGCAACAAGACATCTTCTGGCAGGATGCACCACCCGAGCTGCCGTCGCAGGGCGGGGCCGCACTCGCCTATCAGCAGGGGAATATTCGATACAAATCAAGCTGGACACGATGGTGTGCAAGTTGTCACGATCAAATCAGCGCCAATACATCAGCTATTCCTCCGGCGCACTTCAACGCGCATCCGTCCGATGTCCCGCTTTCCGGTACCAGTGGCACCCCGCATGTCAGGACGCAGGGTTGGATTTCAGGCGACGGCGAAGGGTTTGCCGGCAACGCTGTAGTTTCAGGAGAAGGAATTCCACGCGTGCCGTTCTGCCAGCCGACGGCTACCGATTTTGCCTCCGCCGGAAATGTCCATAGCTCGAACGAAGTTTCCTGCGGCAGTTGTCACAAGTCGCACGGCTCAGACTACAGCAAGTCTTTGCGCTGGCCGTATCTGGAGGGCGGGATCAACTACCTCTCCGGATGCCAGCAGTGTCACGGAAAATGAGGCGGAACAGTATGCGGACCCGACAGGCAGCAAAAATTCTCCCGCTTTCTTTGGTGGCAATCCTGTGCGTGGTCTCGCAGGCCGACAATGGTAAGTACCGGATTTCGGCTCATGGATCGCCCACCAGCGGTGTTCTTCGCACGACCTCCGCTCCTCAAGGAAGCTGTGCGCAATGTCATGATGCTCACAATCTGCAGGCCGGCGGAAGCTTCGGGCTCTTCGAAGAAAATTCCAATCGGTTGTGTTTTTCGGTCTCGCAAGGCGGCTGTCACGCCGACAAGCCCTCTGGCGGATCGGCGGGATATCCCGCGCAAGAGTCTGATCGTATGCCGGCCGGTTCTTCCGACCCCGGTTATTTCGAATTCAACGCCGGCGGCAATAGAATTGCAGGAGTGCAGAATCTGGTGCGTTGGCCGGGTCAATTGATCTGGGAGAATTCACAATTTTCGCCGCACTTTTCCAGTCCGACAATGCCGCTTCGCGACGCTTTCGGCAATGGCGCATGCGACAATTGCCACAATGTTCACGGCGGCGAAGGCATGCACGATCTGACCGATACCACTTCAAGCGGAATTGTCGGGTCGGAAGTCGGCGCGGTTCCGCACAATTACGATCAATGCCTGACCTGTCATTCCCAGTTCGGACCGGCCGGAATGGACGACACCTCCAAATCGATCGCCTATTTCTACGACCGCTCTCAAAATCCGGATCAGCGTGCCGGACACGGCACCGAGGGACGTGGGTATGTCCCCAACAATGCGCGCCTGCCCTGCTACGATTGCCACAATCCGCATGGATCAGCCGGATACGGTAACGCCGGACCAAACGCCTACCTATTGAGCGATCAGCGACCCGGATGGTACGGCCTAACCAACATCAAAGACACGATCTCGGTCGAAGGGAACGATCAGGTTCGACGCTTCTGTTTCGGATGTCATCAATCTTCGGACGGTATGGGTGGCGGGCTTGTCGAAGGAATGACCCTTGAGGCGCTTCCGTCCGATGTCAGCGCTCATGCCCTCGGCGATACAACTCACTGTTACAAGTGCCACGGAGTCGACTATAGCTCGCCCACCGGCTTCAATGTGCATCATCCGAAAGTAGAGTGAGGCCAGATGGGCGAAGCATCGCGACCGGCGTTTGCCTCTTCCGGCGGGAAAGCAATTCAATGCATTTCCGCGATCGTTGCGTTGTTGCTGCTATGCGCGATGTGTCCTACCCCGGTTCGCGCTGAGCGCTGGTACGGTAATATTGTCCTGGGTACACTGCATAATTCTTCGAGCCATCCGCTCTACGCCGACGAGGGCGACAATTATCAGGCCAACGCGAATCTCAATGTCGAGGACATCCTGTTTTACAAGAACCGTTTTCGTCTCGCCGCCAACCTCGAATGGCGGCATCAGGGGGACGGTCAGGAGCGATATCGCCCGATCTATTTCTTCGATCTCTTCGGCTACGGCTACACCTTTAACTCGACCTATTCCCGATACCGATACAAAGGGCAGTTGTTGTCGTCGACGGAACTTGTCGATGTCTACACACGTGACTTTCGCAACCTGCTGCAGATTGCGCCGACCGGATATCCGACCCTGAATCTGTTATACAGTCAGATTCGCACGTTTAATAACGAACCGTACGAGATCAACAATCAGCGCCAGCGGTCATTCATCGCGCAGGCCGCCTTCACACGTCCCTATTACAGTCTAAAGGGAGTACATCAGCGGGTGCGCACCGACGACTACGGTTCCAAACGCGAAAACGACCTGAAGCGGACTTCGAGCGGCAATCTGTCACTATCCGCACCGCCGTCGAAACTGGGCGCCGCCAGTGTGACCTACAACTACTTCGACACCCGACGGTCACTCGCGGGTTCGTCCTTGAGTAATGGCCACACCCATTCGATCACCGGAATGACTTCTTCGACCATCGATCAGACCGTCACGGTCAGCGCCAGTTACTCGGGACAATTTTCCGCCAACAAAGTGCTGACCAATCCGTCCGACAATCGAAGCAACGAGGTCTTCAGCGGTAGTCTTGGCTACAGTCCGACCGGCTACCTGGAACTCCGGGCAGTCAAAGCATACCAGATCGACGGCGCGAATCGGCAGTACGATATCAGCGAGTATGTCACTCTGCAGGCCAGTCTCTCCCGCTATATCCGCCGCGGAGTCGAGACCCGTATCAGCGCCACGCGGACAATTTTTCAGCAGGGAAATCGCAACATCGAATACCGGGACAGCATCGGCAATCTCGATTCGTTAATTCGCGTCGACAAATATCACATCGATACCTACTATGGCTCGATTTCGTACAGCCCGGCGCCGTATGTGAAAGTTTCGGAAGGACTCTCGATTACACGGGATAGTCACCCGATTGATTCTACTCGTCGCTGGCTGATGTCGGCCACGTCCGATGGCCGGATGTGGCTTCGAGACAATCTTGAAGGCCGCGTATCGTACTCAAACGTCTATCAGGGTGATCGACTGCGTATCGGCCACCTGTCCGGCGAAACGTACAATGTCGGCGCGAACTGGACGCCGTTTCGCAATGCCAGTGTCGCCGTTGCCTACATTCATTCGACCTACAATACATCGACCCGCAATACCACCAGCAGTCTCAGTCTCTATTCGAGCTACGCGTATCGGCGAGTCTACAATATCTCAGTTTCCTACAACTCCCGCGAACAGTCGATCGGATCGGGGTCAGCCGCCGATTCGAGCCAGACTCCTGATCTTCAGCCGAGATCGGCCAATGCGCAGTTGCTCATTTACACCGGCGCTCGTTCGACCCTCACAATCGGCTATACCTGGTCGCGCAGCGCGGTTGGAACTGCCGATGTGCGCACTGTAAACACCTGGCGTGCAAATTTGAACCTTCAGATATAGATGGTATGAACATGAATCAGCTCAGAACCTGTTTGCTTTTCGCGAGTGTCATACTCGTCACCCTATTAGCCGGATGCGCCCCCGCCCCGCAGGTGTTCGTGAACGAACAGGCCGACTTCGGATTTTATAAGAAAGTCGGCATGACACCGTTTTCGAATCTCACCAGCGAGCGAAGCGCGTCGGATAAAGTAGCGTCGTCATTTACTACTTCACTGTTGATACAGGATGTCGTAGAGACGGCCGCGCCGGGTGATTTTCTCAAAGTCTTTCGCGAGGTCGTCAAAGGCGACCGCGTGAACATCGCCGAAGAACTCACCGCCGAAGAGGTGATCAACATGGGTAAGACCGCCGGTGTGCAGGGGATATTCGCCGGCGCCGTGCGTGAATACGGCATGTCGCGCGTCGGGACCGAAGAATTCCCGCTGGTCGGCGTGACCATCCGCTTCTTCGACTGCCAGTCCGGCAAAGTTGTCTGGAGCTACGAGACAACCCGCCGCGGTGGTCCGGGATTCCCGGTATTCTCGTTCGGCGAGACTCACACGTTGGGCGATCTGACCACCAAGATAACCCTCGACGCGGCCCGGGGATTTGCAGCGGCCGTCAAGTAAGGGAGATGAGTTCATGAGACACATCTTCACGATTGTCATACTTGCTGCCCTGTTGATGGTATCCTGCGGTCCGCATATGGCGACAACGGTAAGGGTAGACGAGCGAATCCCGGTCGGATCCGGTATCGCCGTTTTGCCGCTTGAGAATCTAAGCGGGCGCGAAAATGCCGCCGAAAAACTGACCGACTATCTGGTGCTTTCTTTGCAGTCAGCCCGGAATCTCAAAGTCGCCGAATTCGGACAGACCTATGAGCAAATGCGCAAGTCGCGCGTACGGTCCTCGGCATTTCTGACAAGCGATCAGATCGACTCGCTGGCGGCGGGACTCGGGATCGCCTATCTGGTGGTCGGGTCGGTGCTCGAATTTAACGAAACTGATAACCAGTACCTCGGCAAGATCCCGCAGCTTTCCATGAATGTGCGAGTTATTAGCTGTGCGAGCAAAAAAACGATCTGGTCCAGCGCAATCAATGCGCGCGGTGATCAGAGGGAATTAGTGTTCGGCATCGGAGCCGTGCGATCCAAAGACGAGCTGGCGCAGAAAGTGATCGATCAGGCAACCTCACAAATTTTCGACCTCGTCGGAAAATGAAAACTCTCGTTGTGTGCATAGCGCTGCTGACCGCCACTTGTCTGTCGGACCGAGCCGCGGCACAGGTCGAAGAGGCCGATGCTTTCCAGCAGCGCGTCGTTGTCACCGCTATCGTCTACGATGACGGCTTCGGCTCGATGCTCAAGAATCCGGCGGGCATCACCTTCGATCCTCATTCGGGCGAAATCTTCGTCGCCGACGCTGGCAACGGCCGTGTGGTTGTGTACGATCGCCAGCTCGACAGCAAGTACACCTTTTCGCACTATGTAGTAGAGCCGATCACCAATCGCAAAACGCTTGGACAGCCGAAATCGATGGCCGTCAGCAAAGAGGGCGATATCATTCTCATCGATGGTTTCTCCGATGTCATCGACCGGCTTGATTTCAGAGGCAGAGTGATCGATCAGTGTCGACCGTCGCTGCTGTTGGGTGATTCCGCGCTCAAGCTGCGTCCGATGTGCATCGCGGCCGATGAACAGAGCGAACGCTACTATGTGCTAATCACCGGCGAACTCACCAAGATTCTGGTCCTTGATGACGACCTTCGTCTTGTTTCTCAAATCGGGGAAAAGGGGACCAAGCCGCATCAGTTTGATTCGCCGACCGCGCTGGCGGTACATCAGGGGAAAATTTACGTTGGTGATCTGCGAGCCACGCCGTGCGTCAAGATCTATGACACTGCGGGCACGTACCTTTTGGGGTTTGCCGAACACGACGTGGACCGAAAAGACCTATCATTCCCGGTTGGGTTCAGCTTCCTGGCTGATGAGGCCGGGGGAGAGTACATTTTGGTTACCGACGCTCTTCGGCAGGTCACCAAAGTCTATCAGTCCAACGGCGAGTTCTTCACCGCTATCGGAGGAATTGGAGTTGCTCCGGGTCTCGTTCAGTATCCGTCAGGTGCCGCAAGTGACAGCCCCACATCGTTTTACGTGGTAGAACGGTCTGGCGGGCGGGTACAGCGATACGAGATCAAGTAACATTCTTTAAGCATAGGGAAATCTTTACCCAAAAGTAGGCATTATGGAGAAAAAAGTTAGTTTTTGTCTCAAAAATCCTCTTGACTGCCGCCCCGAAGTTTGATATATTTTTCACAAGGTTTAGAAAGACAACGACACAAAAGACCCGAAAACGACATGATTCGCCGAACTTCTCATAGCGCCGACAAGCACCAGGGTTTGATAAAAGTTTCACAAAGTTGTCATGGGTTTGTCACACACCGCGAATCAGCCCGTTCACACTCAACACAGAATTCTAAGACCAAACACTCACATAGTCTCACTCATAATGTCTCTAAGGAGTTTCACATGAGAAACATTTTCCTAACAACTCTCGCGATTCTCGCGTTGTTGGCGATGAGTGCGATGGCCGGTGACTATCACCGTTCAGCGACACTTATCTGCTCTGACTGCCACATCATGCACGCCAGCCAGAGCCACGGTTACGGATCGAATGGGAGCGGCGGATGGACCCCGTATACCACCACCCCGAACCACTACCTGCTCCGTCAGGCCACCGTCAACGAACTCTGCTTGCAGTGCCATGATGGTCAGACCTCCGCTCCGGACGTTTTCGAAGCGGCTGTTGCGACCGACCGCGGCGCGGGCGGACTCAACGAAGTTGGCGCGACCGGTGCCTGGTCAGTAGCCAATGGCCACACCCTCGGCTCGACCGCGACCGCCCCGGGCGGCACGTTCTCGTCGGCTGAAGGTCTGGAATGCACAAATTGCCACGGCGCTCACGGTAGTGCCGGCTGGCGCAACCTTGGTCCGTTCGGAACCACGATGCCGCAGCTGACATACGCGATCGGTGGCGCTGATGCTGACTACACCAAAGATGTGTGGGAACGCGCTGCTCACGTGTATGACCAGAACAACTGTGACTTCCCGGTTGTGACCGCCACCCCGACCGAATCCAAGTACGGTCAAATGTGCAAATATTGCCACACCGACTTCCACGGCACCTCTGCCTCTACAAACATGAATGATGGCGCCGAATGGCTCCGTCACCCCACTGCGGATGCCGTCTACTCGGCCACCGCGACTGGTACTTTCGCCACTTCGATCTATCGCCCGAAAGTCATGATGAATGGATCGACCGGCGCGAATCCTTGGGGAACGCAGGGCGTCGCTCTTGCCGCCGCTCGTAGCATTACCCCGAGCTGCTTCACCTGCCACAAGGGCCACGGAAACAACAATCCGTTCGGTCTGGTCTATACGATGTGGGGAGCCGCCTCTTCGGTCCCGACCGAAAACGGCAACGGCACCCAGATCAAGAATACCTGCAACCACTGCCACGGCATGGGTCGCACCTGATCTGAAGATCTGACTATCTGGTAGTCGAGAGGAGAAGAGCCGGGCTCTTCTCCTCTTTTTTTTGTGTGAAAATGTCAATCTGGATGGTCTGACACTACTGTATGATCCCGTCATTCCCGCGAAAGCGGGAATCCAGCCGTTGAATTATCTCAGAATGTCAGGCGACAGTTCTAATCGATGTTGCGAAATATGCCCCGCTCTTTGCTGACTACTCGCCTCTGTACGTGCATCCTGTGAACTTCGATTCCCGAACAGTAATCTCAACCAGCATCGGCAATGATGTTTTGAGCCGCTGCCAGAGCCACGTCGCAATATGCTCGGTCGTGGTGTACTTCAGATCGGATATGTCATTAAGATGCGTGTGGTCGAGCTGTCGAATAACCGGCGAGGCCAGACGACTGATCTCAGCGTAGTCGATCAGGAATCCGGTGGCCGGGTCAACTTCGCCTTCGAGTACAAGTGTGACGCGATAACTGTGACCGTGCAGTGGGTAGCACGGATGACTGCTGCCCAGATGATCCAGTCGGTGCGAGGCCTCAAAAGAAAAGTCGTGTGACAGACGGGTCTTCATATGTATTTCGACTCATTTCCCTCGCTGGTTTCCCCAGGCCATGATATGAAGCCGCGGGGAAAAGCGAAATCCGTGGTGACGACAGGCCTCCAGCACAACCGGCATTGCCGCCGCTTGCGCTCCCGGCGATGATCCTTCCGCCATCAGCATGATCCTATCGGCGGGAATCAGCGGGCGATAATTGCGCAGCAATTCTTCAATATCATCGGCGGTGCGTATCACGAATTTGAAATCCACCCGGCCGGTCTGGAGTAACTTGGCGATAACATTCGCCTGCAAGTTGATCTCTTTGGATAATCCGTTGTTAGAAAGCTTTGGCGAGCAATTCCACCACGAGATCGCCTCACCCATCTGGTCAGTCGGGGCAATTGTACCGTTCGTCTCGATTTCGAAGAACTCGAATCCCGCTTCCTTCAGCCGGCTAATCAAACTCGGAATATTCTCCTGATGCAGCATCGGTTCGCCGCCGGTGATGACGACATGCACACCGCGCCTTTGCGTCTCGGCTGGAGCGGCATCGAGAATCCTCCGGCAGACTTGCTCCATAGAGAGTAATTCGGATGAATCAAATTTGTCTTTGTCCCAGGTGAATCGGGTATCGCACCAAATGCACCCAAGATTGCAGTAGGCCAGCCGCACAAAGATGGCCGGGTATCCCGACCAGCGACCTTCGCCCTGAATTGACGAGAATATCTCGCTGACCGGCAGACGCCCACTGTCATCTTTAGCGATAGGCACTAGATTGGGTGTGTAGGCGGTGCGCGTCACAAAATCACCTGTTCGGCATATGGGGTAGGATCGTTCACGCCGGCGTCCTGAAATCCTTTCCGACGAATCCGGCAGCTGTCGCATCGGCCGCAGGCGCGACCGATATCATCGGGGGAGTAGCAACTGATCGTGAGTGAGTAGTCAACTCCCAATCGCATGCCGGTTTTGATTATCTCCGCCTTAG
>CAYVWS010000043.1:0-16141 GCA_964455535.1 uncultured Ignavibacteriales bacterium
GAACAGATAGTTACCGATTCGGTGAAATCGGCAAGCTCGGTATCTTGATGGAGCATCTCGCGGCAGAGCTCTGCGGTCGCCTCCCACATATCGAAGTCGGCGTCTCTTTCGCTGATCTCGCGGATTTGTCGCTCGTCTTCTTCGGAAAGACGGAGTTCGTCGTTGAGAATCAGGGTGGTGTTGACACGCGGCGCGCTGGAGGGCGGCAGATTATCAAGCCCCATCGCCTCGGCGGCCTCGGCGGCTTTGAAGGAGATCTCATCGACGCCCTCGACTCCGTCGAGTAATCCGGCATCGCCTTGTCCTGTGCCTACCGAGTAAAACAGATGATTGCCGCTCGCGCCCGGCGATCGTTTGCCGCCGATGAAGGCGATCTTCGGACCGCTGTCGGAGTCGTCGGATACGCTCGAACTTTTTTCTGATGAGTCGCTGTCGCCGCCGGCTTCGGATGTAAAAATGGCGTCGTACGATTCCACCTGATCGGTGCCGAATAGGACGACTTTGCCGCTCGACGAATTCTCATCGGCGGCGCTAACCTGAAAATCCCCCTGATATTCCGAAAGCGCGATATCTTCGAGAGTGGAAAAGACAAAGCGGTTGACTCCCGACTCCCAGAGCATCGCGGCCAGATCGATCGACTTGTCGTTGGAATTGATATAGGCCTTGATGACATCGAGCAGTTTGAAACCGCTTTCAACGTCGAAGCTCTCCTGAAACACAAAGTTGGTGATCCCGGTGTCGTAAAAGAGGGCCGCCAGCGCTTCTTCTTTGGTTTTGTCGATAAACACCGTTTCGCTGTCAACGACCAGCGTGTCGCGATTCACCCGGACTTCAATGCTGCCGTATTCTTCGATGTGATCGGCCAACCGCTCGGCAAAACTGCGGCGCATTCCGGCGGGCAGCGGATTTCCCTCCGGATACATCGAGACCACCTTGATGACTTTCAGAAAGTCCTTAAACAGGTTTTTGATCTCGGCTAACCGCTTGGCCTTTTGCGCCTCGGTTAGGATATTTTGCATTTTCGGCGGCATCAGAAATAATATCGGCAGGCGACAGTCTACGCTTAACTCAATGTCCGGCAAATGAATAGCCGACCCCCCCACAGGGAGATCGGCTGTCGAATAAGTCGATGTCTAATTACGGTTTAGAGTACTTCGATTTTCTGGCGGTTTTTGGTCACCTTTTTGGTCGCGTTGCGCGAGTCGAAGATCAGCTTGGCGTGATCGACTACCCACTGATAGTTGTAATCGGTGTGGTCGGTGAGGATTACAACCAGGTCGGCCTTCTTGACGACCGCTTCGGTCAACTTGGTAGACTTGACCTTGCCGCCTTTCCAGTTGAAAGTCGGCACATACGGATCGTTGTAGATGACCTTTGCGCCTTTGTCTTCGAGCAGTTTGATGACATCGAGCGCCGGCGATTCGCGCAAATCTTTGATGTCGCGCTTGTACGCTACGCCGAGCACCAGGATATTGGTCTTGTTGAGCGAACGCGCGGTCTTGCGATTGAGCAGTCCCATGATCCGCTCGACGACATACTCGGGCATCTTTGAGTTGATTTCGCCGGCAAGTTCGATAAAGCGCGCGTAGTAATTCAGCGATTTGAGTTTCCACGAGAGGTAATGCGGGTCGATCGGAATGCAGTGTCCGCCCAATCCCGGGCCCGGATAAAACGGCATGAATCCAAACGGCTTGGTCGAGGCGGCGTCGATGATCTCCCAGACATCGATTCCGAGACGCTCACACATCAGAGCGACTTCGTTGACCAGTCCAATATTGACCGAGCGGAAGGTGTTTTCCAAGAGTTTGACCATTTCGGCGGCCTGTGTTGAAGACACCGGGCAGACCGATGAGATCGTCTGCTCGTAGAAGATCTTCGCGACTTTGGTGCAGGCAGGGGTAATTCCGCCCACCACGCGCGGGGTATTGATCGTGTGGAATTTCGGATTGCCCGGATCGACGCGTTCCGGCGAGAAAGCCAGAAAGAAATCCTGTCCGCAGGTCATGCCGCGCTCTTCCAGAAGCGGGAGAATCAACTCTTGGGTCGTGCCGGGATAGGTGGTCGATTCGAGCACCACGAGCGCGCCGCGCTTGTAGTATTTCTTGACCCAATCAACCGCCGCCAGAATGTAGCTGACGTCGGGGTCCTTTGTCTTGGAAAGCGGGGTCGGCACGCAGATCGAGAGGACATCCATCTGCGCGATCGACTTGGGATCGTCGGTCGCTTTGAAATTTCCCGACTCAACCGCCGCCTTGACCTGCTTGTCGGGGATGTCGTCGATGTCGGACTTGCCGGCATTGAGCAGTTTGATTTTGTCCTTTGAAATGTCGTACCCGGTGACTTTGAATCCGGCTTCGGCCAAGGCCATCGCCAGCGGCAGGCCGACATACCCAAGACCGATAATCCCGATCTCGGCTTTCCGATTCATGATTTTGAAAATCATCTCGTCGGCGGTTGCCATTTTGACAGATTTCGTTTTCATATGTTCGAACGGCTCCTGTTTCGCGCTATGAGCTTTGTCGTTGACGCCACCAGTTCAGAGTATCCGAAAGAGTGGCTCTAAGTGTATATCGGAGTTTGAATCCAAGTTCTCTACTTGCTTTGCGGTTCGATCCGCGCAATATGGGGATATCGGACTTTCGCAGACGTTCCGGATCGGTCACTACTTTGATCTTCTTTTTTGAAAGAGAAAGAAGTGTCTGTAAGACCTGCTTTATCGCTACCGCCTTTCCCGAACAAAGTTGGTAGACCCGACCGGGCTTGCCTTTTTCGGCGATCAATCGATACCCGGAAACGATATCGCGGACATCGGACAAATCGCGCTTGGCGGAAAGATCGCCGACTTTGATAACCGGCTCTTGTTTGTTTGACTCGATCATCGCGATTTGTTTGGCGAACGACGGGATCACGAAATCATCGCGCTGACGCGGGCCGCTGTGGTTGAACGACCGGGCCACTGACACCGGCAGACCGTATTGGCGATAGTAGTACAGGGCGACCTGCTCGGCCGCCGCTTTGGAAATGCCGTAGGGTGAGATCGGATTGAGCGGCTGAGACTCAGTAAGGATTTTGGTGACTGGCTTGAAGGTCCCGTAGGTATCAGCCGAGCAGACCACCAGCATCTTTTTCAGATGCGTGCACGATCTTCCCGCTTGCAGCAGATTGACGGTGCCTTCAAAATTTACGCGATAGGTGGCCCGTTCCAGATCGAACGAGCGGCCGACCGAAGCCAAGGCCGCCAAGTGAAAGATGTAGTCGGGGTTCACCGCCGACAGACGCAGGTGCACCCGGTCGGCGTCGAGGATATCGAGACGTTCAAGCTGGAGTTTGTTTTCGAATCCCGAGAGATTATCAAGCGATTCGTTTTCGTAGACAGAGCCGGCCACCCGCCATCCGTGGGACAATAATTCCTCGGCAAGGTAAGACCCCGCGAATCCGGCGATGCCGGTGATATAGGCCAGCGGAGATTTCATGCCCGGAGTACCGCTATTTCTTTTCTGATTTCAGGCGCGCCATGTCGGCATCGACCATCATATTGACCAACTGCTTGAAACTCACCGCCGGCTCCCAACCGAGCTGTTTGTTGGCTTTCGACGGATCGCCAAGCAGGAGATCAACCTCGGCCGGGCGGACATACCGGGGGTCTTTGACAACATAATCGCGGTAGTCCATATCCAGATGCTCAAAGGCCAGCTTGCAGAAATCGGCGACGGAGTGCATTTCGCCGGTGGCGATAACAAAGTCGTCGGCGACCGGCTGTTGGAGCATGAGCCACATCGCGCGGACATAGTCGCCGGCAAATCCCCAGTCGCGCTTGGCGTCGAGATTTCCCAATGCGAGCTGGTCGGCCATGCCGAGTTTGATACGCACGGCGCCATCGGTGATTTTGCGTGTGACGAACTCAAGCCCGCGACGGGGCGATTCATGATTGAACAGAATTCCCGATGAACCGGGGATGCCGTATGACTCGCGGTAATTTACTGTAATGAAATGACCGTACACTTTCGCTACGCCATACGGCGAGCGCGGGTAGAACGGCGTGTTTTCGGTTTGCGGAACCTCGCGCACCTTGCCGAACATCTCCGATGACGACGCCTGATAGAATCGGATCTTTTTGTTTACCAGACGAATTGCTTCGAGAACTTTGGTAACGCCCAAAGCGTCGAACTCGCCGGTCAACACCGGCTGCACCCAACTGGTTGGGACAAACGATTGCGCGGCCAGATTGTAGACCTCGTCGGGGCGATGTTCTTCGAGAATATTGATGATCGAAAGCTGATCCAACAGGTCGGCCTGCACCAATGTGATCCGGTCCTGAATGTGTTCGATACGTTCGAAGGTCTCAGTCGAGGCACGGCGCACCATGCCGATGACATCGTACCCTTTGTCTAAGAGAAGGTCAGCTAAGTAGGAGCCGTCCTGGCCTGTGATTCCGGTTATCAGCGCGCGCATCTATTCTTTCCTTTTGTACGCGATCGGGTGTTAGCACCTGACCGTCTTGCGATCTAACGACTTATACCCAAAACCGGCAAATCCGACGATCAGCCGATCGGGGTGGAATGCGAATATAGATAGCGGGGCAGACGCAATCAACCCCTTTGCAGACACGCCGTAGTCGCCAAGTTTAAGAGTACACTCAGCGCGCCGGAACTTTGGCGACTGATTTGGTGTCGTAGCGATTCAGACAATCGCGCAAGGTGGCGGCCAGTTCGGTGTTTTTGAAGGGTTTGCCAAAGAATCCGTCGGCCCCCATCGCAAATACATCCTTTACTGAGAACTTTCCTGAGTATCCGGTGATGAGGATCACGGGTATTCGCGGATAGTTTGCTTTGACGAATTGCAGCAGATCGATTCCTGTTTTGCCGCCCAGCAAAATATCGGATACGACCACCCGGACATCTTCCTTGGTCAGAATATCGACGGCTTGTTCGTAGGTGTTGGCAAGCAGAGGATGGTATCGTTCGAAGGTCAGGTGCTGTTCCAAAATATCCAGAATGGCCGGCTCATCGTCGACTAAGAGAACCGACCGTCGCGATTCGGAGGCGATGCGTTTGGCTTTCTCCAAAAAGACCTTGCGATCAACCGGCAGAACCACGATTTCGGAGACATTGTAGTCAAGATACTGGCGCACGTGATGGGCGTCGAATTCATTCCCCATCATGATGATGGGCAAAGTGCAGAGCCGTTGATCGAGCCGGACACTTTTGAGAATCTTCATGTCGAAGTCGTCGCCGGGGCCGGTCTTGAGCAGCACAACATCGATTGACGGATCGACCTGTATCCGTTCCATGGCTTTGCGCCAGGCGCGATCGTGCACGACTGTGATGCCGGCTTCGGCCAACCAGCCGAGGAGGTCTTCGATATGGTCATTGGTGCGGGAAATAACGAGGGCTTTCATGGATTAATCCTGGCTATGTTGTCAATCGTGGTGCGAGAATCCATGAGGCAGATATCGGCAAAAACTGCCGCGAGCTTAGAGCGTCAGCGCCGACGTCCGCCGCCGCCGAGAATCGAGCCCAGGACGCCGCGAATGAGCGACCGCCCCAGTTGACTGCTGGCAGCACGGGCCATCGACATGGCAATGCTTTCGGCCGGGCTCATCGGTGTCCGCCCACGCGGACGAGCGGTATCTGCCTCGCGCTGCAGCTGTTCCTGTACACCCGATTGCTCAGCGCGGGCTTTGAGTTTTTCGAAGGCCGATTCGCGGTCGAGCAGATTTTCATAGACGCCGTTGAGATCGGATTTCGAAATCATCGCGGTTCTATCCTGAGGGGTGATGGCTCCGATGTGACTTAGCGGCGGGATGACAATGGCCCGCTCGACTGGCGTAGGACTTCCTTTTTCGTCAAGCAGCGAGACAAGCGCTTCGCCGGTGGCCAGTTCGCCGATCACTTTGGCGACATCGACTTTGGGATTGGGCCGAAATGTTTCGGCGGCTGACTGTACTGCCTTTTGATCGCGCGGTGTGAAAGCGCGAAGAGCATGCTGGACTCGATTGCCGAGTTGTCCTAAGACGATATCGGGGATGTCGAGCGGATTTTGGCTCACGAAATAGACGCCGACGCCTTTGGAGCGAATCAGTCGTACGACCTGTTCGATCTTGTCCAAGAGGATTTTGGGGGCGTCGTCGAATAGCAGATGCGCTTCGTCGAAAAAGAACACCAATTTCGGCTTTTCCGGATCGCCGACCTCGGGCAGTCGTTCGAAGAGTTCAGACAAGAGCCACAAAAGCATGGTGGCATAGACACGCGGCGACTGCATCAGTTTGTCGGCGGCGAGGATATTGATAAAGCCGCGGCCGTCTGAATCGGTTTGCATCAGATCATCCAGATCGAGCGTCGGCTCACCCAGAAGTTTGTCGGCTCCCTCCTGCTCAAGAGTCAACAAGCCGCGCTGGATCGCGCCGATGCTGGCGGCTGAGACATTGCCATAGGAAGATTGAAACTGCTTGGCGTTTTCACCGACATATTGGACCATCGAGCGCAGATCTTTCAGGTCGAGCAGCAGAAGACCGTTGTCGTCGGCGACTTTGAAGACCAAGGTTAGCACACCCGACTGGACTTCGTTCAGGCCAAGCAGACGGCTGAACAAAAGTGGCCCCATATCGGAGACGGTCGCACGGACGGGATGCCCTTTTTCACCGAAGACGTCCCAGAACCGCACCGGAAAACCAGAGAAGGTGTGGCTTTCGATTTTCAGGAGTTTCAGCCGCTCGTCGACTTTGGGATTGCCGCCGCCGGGTTGACTCATGCCCGCCAGATCGCCCTTCACATCGGCCATGAAGACCGGTACCCCGATGCGGCTGAATCGCTCGGCCATAGTCTGAAGAGTGACGGTCTTGCCGGTACCGGTTGCGCCGGCGATCAGACCATGGCGATTGGCCAGGCGCGGCAGTATTTGCAATTCAGATTCGGACTTGGCGATGACAAGCGGCTCCATGCAGGTTTTCCTTCCAGAAATGACAGGTGGTGACCGGTACAGTATCACACAAGCGTGGGACTGTCAATGCGGGGACCCGATGCGGTGTGGATAAGTATGGATTGAGAATCGACGATTCCGACTGTGCGAGAAAATGATTTGTCCCTCACCAGACGCCGCCCTATATTCCCCCCGCTTCGAAGGAGAACCGATGGCCCACACCCAAAACCCACAAGCCGACGCGCTGCTCGACAAGGAATTCAAAGTCCTCGACCGCGGCTTTGTCCGTCTGATCGACTATATGGGGGGTGATGATGCGATTGTGCAGGCGGCGCGGGTATCGTACGGCGAGGGGACCAAGAAAGTACACGAAGATCGCGGTCTAATCCGCTATCTGATGCGCCATCAGCACACGACGCCGTTTGAGATGGTCGAATTCAAGTTTCATGTCAAGCTCCCGATCTTTGTCGCGCGGCAGTGGATTCGCCATCGCTCGGCCAATGTGAATGAATATTCCGGTCGGTATTCGGTGATGAAAGAAGAGTTTTACGTACCGCGGCCCGAAGATGTCCGTCCGCAGTCGTCATCGAATCGTCAGGGGCGCTCCGACGAAATGGCGCCGCCGGAAGTTCAGCAGAAGTTTATTGCGTATATCAACCGGACGCAGAAAGAAGCGTACGCGGCGTACAATGAATTTCTCGAGGCCGATATCGCACGAGAGCTGGCGCGGATCAATCTCCCGCTTTCGATGTACACCGAGTGGTACTGGAAGATCGACCTGCACAATCTGTTCCATTTCCTGCATCTGCGACTCGACCGCCATGCTCAGGAAGAGATTCGCGCGTATGGCGAGGTGATGGCGGCTATGGTCAAGGCGGTAGCGCCGGTCGCGTATGAAGCGTTTGAGGATTATCGACTGAACTCTGTGTCACTATCCCAGCCCGAACTGAATGCACTGTCTGATCTACTTGGAAACTACTCGCCGACGCTCGAAGAACTGACCGCTAAGGGTTTATCGAAACGCGAAGCGACTGAATTTTTGGACAAGCTGTCGCAACTTCGTTCGCGACACTGAGCCGAACGTCTTAGTTTCGCGGCTGCTTCTCGGCTAACCGACAGTTTCGCTCGCACACTTGGGCACGACCGGGGCAATCGGAATGATTTTCCTTGACAAACGCACCCCAAATAGGTATTGTAATTTAGTCGGAACGGAGCACACCGTAGTCCCGTCGCTTTTGGTCGAGCGGCGTTCTCACTGAAGTTTCCGACGAGTGTTCATTACGACGATAAACAGGTAACCGCAGGGAGATGGCATGATTCAATTTTCATGCTCCCCATCAGACAGAATTTACTTCACTACTCGATGCGTACGCTCGTATTCTGATGCGCTCTGCGTTTGCCCATTACAGGTTAGCCAATTACAGATTAGCGGTACCGGGAGGGAGAACAGGGTTCGCGGGATGCAGTAGTCATTCTGTAGTGACTATTACTATCGTCTCACGGCTGGAGTGTCCGGCTCCACCTGTGAAGAATGTGCGGTGAGACTGTCATAGATCACTGCCTCTTCAACGAAGATCGGCTCGTCACAAGGCGAGCCGTTTTTCGTTTTGTGACATGAAGGGATGAACCTCAGAGATGCAGTATCATCTCTTCGAGGTCGACATATCGGCCGTCGGAGAGTTTGAGTCCGTGCACGATCAATCCGGTTGTGAAGAAACCGAGTGAAGTGTAAAGAGTGCGCGCGCCGGTCTGAGTAAGCGCGACGGTCAGATACAGAAGTTCGACACCCTCTATTTTCCTCGCCTCTTTGATCAGCTCGACCATGAGTTGTCGTGCGATGCTTCTGCCGCGGGCTTCAGGGCTTACATACACGCCCCAAATCCACCCCCGGTGACGTTCCTTGGCCGAGTCTTCTCTCTTAAACGCCGCAGTTGCCAGGAGTCTTTCCTCTTCGAAAAAGCCGAGGATGAACATTTGCGGGAAATCGTGGGATGGCCCGATCCATTCGCGCAGTTTTTCGTCGGGAGTCTCGGTGACTTCTTCGGGCGTCTGACCGAATGCTTCCGGGTGTTCGCGGCACATGTCGAGGCGAATGTCGCGAAAGGCGGCGAGGTCGTCGGATGTGAGTTTGCGAATACTCATGGTTTCGAATATAGATCGTTGCGTCTAATTTCGCAAGGGTTCGCCCTTATGGCTTCAAATTAACCACTGTCGCGCCCCAGCCGCCGCCGCTGCCTTCTTCGTGACGAAATGAGATGACGTTGGGGTGGCGACTAAGAACAGACCGGACGGTTTCCCGCTGCACGCCAATTCCCTTACCGTGAACGATGCGCACCGCGAATATCCCGCGCCGTAGGCACTCCTGCAAATATTCTTCCACCGCCGCTTTGGTCTCCGAAGGCGCGAACTGGTGGAGGTCCAGAGTGCCGTCGATTGGATATTCGAATGGTTTTTCGCTGTAGTCAGTCATACTCGAAATTTGCTACATGCTCCTACCGGCGGCAACGTCTTATTGCGATGAAGCCGCGCGATCTTGTGCGGCGAGAGCGGGCTTCGTATCTTTGGAGATAATCGATCCACAAGCAGAGGAAGAAACAACGCATGACCACAATGACAACAGCCAAGCCCGCCCCGACCTGGGATCTCGATTCGATTTTTCCCGGCGGGAGCCGCTCGGAAGCGTACAAGCAATTTCGACAGAAACTTCGCGCCGATCTGGGAGCATCGGCCAAAGCGCTGGGCGCTTTGCCGCAAACGCTTGACGACAAGTCGCAAGTGGAATGGCAGCATTTCATTCTCACACTTCAGGATTTGTTTGAGCGAATCGACGTCGTGAAGTCATTTGCCGGGTGTCTTATCGCGGCGGATGTGAGTGACAGTATGGCTCAGGTGATCGTCGGTGAGGGCGATCTGTATCTTGCCGAGTGGGAAAAGCTGCGGGCGGTTTTTGAACCATTGACCCTTCGCCAGTCGGATGCCGCCTGGGAGAAATTGGTATCATCGGCCGAACTTGTGAAAGTGCGATACTTCTTAGACGAAATCCGCACTCTTGCAAAAGCCAAAATGCCGCCGGAGCTTGAGACGCTTACCCTTGATCTGGCTGTCGACGGATACCACGCCTGGGGACGGTTCTATGACAAGCTCGCCGGAGATATCAAAGTAGAGTTCGACGACAACGGTCAATCAAAGAATCTTTCGCTGGGGCAACTGGCGACCAAGATGGCCGATAAGAATCGCGCGGTGCGCAAACAGGCCTTTCAGAAGATGACAGCGGCCTGGACGGCCAATGAAGAGCAGGCGGCCAAAGCGCTCAATTCGCTTGCCGGATTCCGGCTGGCGGTATACAAACACCGCAAGTGGGATTCGTTTATGTACGAACCGCTGGTCAACGCCCGGATGAAACCCGAATCGCTTGAAGCGATGTGGAGCGCGGTCGAAAAGAATACTCCCAAGCTTGTCCCCTATATCGACGCGAAAAAGAAACTTCTGGGAATCGACAAGTTCACCTGGTACGACGAATTCGCACCGTGCGGGGCCTCGAACAAGACCTATACCTTTGATGAAGCCACCCAGTTCATCATCGATAACACCAAATCATTTTCGACGCACCTCGCGGCTTTTGTCAAGATGGCGATCGAAAAGCGCTGGGTCGAAGCCGAGGACCGTTCTGGAAAAGCCGGCGGCGCATTCTGTACCGGCATGGGACCGTTCCGGCAGACGCGCGTGTTCATGACCTATGCCGGCAGTTATGATAATCTGAGCACACTGGCCCATGAACTGGGGCATGCGTATCACTCGTTTGTGCTCAATCATGCGCCATTCTTTGCCTCGATCTATCCGATGACCCTGGCCGAAACGGCCTCTATCTTTGCCGAGTCATTGGTGGTCGACGCGGCGTTGTCGACCGCAACCGATCAGGATTACCGTCTGATGCTGCTCGATCAGAAACTGCAGGGAGCGTATGTGCTCTTCTGCGATCTGTATTCCCGTTATTTGTTCGAGACCGCGTTTTACAACGAGCGCAAAGAGGGGATTGTCGAATCCGCCCGCCTGCGCGAACTGATGATCTCAGCACAGAAACGGGCTTTTGCCGGAATGCTCGACGAGAGCGGGTATCATCCGCTGTTTTGGGCCTCGAAACTTCACTTCTACGCCACCGACTCTCCTTTCTACAATTTCCCCTACACGTTCGGATTCCTGTTCGCGCAGGGAGTCTACGCTCAGGCCAAGAAAGAAGGTGCGGGATTTGCGGCCCGCTATCAGGCGCTGCTGGCCGATACCGGCAGTATGTCGAGTGAAGATGTGGCCCATAAACACTTGGGCGCCGATCTGACCAAAGAGGACTTCTGGACCAGCGCGGTTAATCTGGCACTGGCCGATGTCAACGCCTTCGTCAATTTGGTGGGGTAGTAGCGAACAGCCCCTTGCCCAACGACACATGCTTCGCCCCGGCTGTAGCTCAAACTTCGGCCGGGGCGCAACTTTGCCGGGGGTCTAACGTACTAATAGGACAGGTAGTTGTCTAAATCTCTTTGGAGGTCTCCGGAATGATGAAGAAGATATCAATTATAGGTATCATTGTGATTGTCGTAGGCGGAGCGGTGTTCCTGTTTGCGCGCGACGGTTCAGCCAAGAAAGACGAAGGACTGAAGACGGTCGCCGTCGCAAAAGGCACGATTGTCGACAAGGCCCTCGCGGTCGGCAAGATTGATCCGAAACGGCAGATCAATGTAAAGTCGAAGCTTCCGGGACTTATCAAGGTGATCCATGTGCAGGTTGGCGACAAGGTGAAGGTCGGCGATCCGCTATTCACGATCGCACCCGACCCGACACCGATTGAGTTCGCGGAAACGAAGCGCCAGGTGGAACTTGCCCAAGTGACGTTTGACAATCAGAAACTGGAGATGGACCGCAAGAATTCGCTTCGCGACAAGCAGTTGATTTCCAATCAGGAATGGGAAAGCCAGAAGGCATCGTTTGAAGAGGCCGAGCTGCATCTCACGCTCGCCAAAGAGCGTCTCGCCCTTATCGAAACCGGTCACATCGAAACCTCTGGCCGCGCGGTCGACAACGTCATTAAGTCGACGGTAAATGGCACTGTTCTTACAATCGCCGTCGAACAGGGCGATCCGGTGGTGCCGCTTACTACTTATCAGGCGGGAACAGACTTGATGACTATTGCCTATATGGAAGATCTGATTTTTAAGGGGAATGTCGACGAAATCGATGTCGGCAAACTTCACGAAGGCATGACCGCTGATATCGAGATCGGCGCGATTCCCAATCAAAAGATCAAAGGGACTTTGACGAAAGTGTCGCCCAAGGCGCACAAAGAAGAGGGATCGACTTTGTTCGAAGTTGAAATCCAGATCACAGAGGCAGGCGAAAAGACACTGCGCGCTGGATACAGCGCCAATGCCAGCATCATTATCAATCAGAAAGATTCGGTTCTGGTGGTGCCGGAGCGGCTGGTGAAGGTAACTGATTCGGTTTCGACTGTTGAAGTTAAGGACTCCGTTGGCCAGATAGCCAGCCGGACAGTTAAGACCGGGCTGTCGGATGGAATCAACATCGAGGTTACCGACGGTCTCCAATTGGGCGATTCGGTGATTGAACGTCCGCCGAAAGAAATCAAGGCCGACGACTGATCGGTGATAGAGCGCACGTATGATTCGCCTGCACACGTTTAAACAGTTCTTCAACGATATGCGGAGGCAAAAACTCCGCACCTTGATGACGACCTTCGGTATCTTCTGGGGTACGTGCTCTATTGTTCTGCTCTTTGCCTTCGGGCAGGGATTGCGCGAACAGCAGATCAAGTCGCAGAAGGGGATGGGCGAAAATATCGCTATCTACTGGCCGGGGGTGACCTCCATCGACTACAAAGGACTACCGCGCGGCCGCCGGGTCAACTTCACTGAAGAAGATGTCGCGCTCATTAAGTCCCGTTCAACGACCATCAACGCCATTTCGCCGGAATACTCGAAGTGGAATTGTGCGATGAAATTCGGCAAGACGGTGCAACTGCGAAATATCTGCGGTGTCTGGCCGGAGTTCGGCCCGATGCGCAATCTCATTCCCGATGAGGGTTCGCGGTTCATCAATGACGCCGACCAGTCAATGCGCCGCCGAGTGATTTTCATTGGTAATGAACTGAAAAAGGAATTGTTCCCCGATACTACGGCCGTGGGTCAGACGATCTTAGTGAACGGCGTGCCGTTTACGGTTATCGGGGTGATGAAAGTCAAGAAACAGGATTCATCGTACAACGGCCGTGATTCGCGTAAAGGGTATATCCCTGCTTCGACGTTTACGTCTATGTATTCCAACCGGTATCTCAATGATTTCGTGGTACAGTGCAAACCGACCGAGGTGATGGCTAATACCAAGAAAGAAATTCTCGGTATCATGGGCGCGAAATACCGGTTCGACCCAAGCGATAAAGAAGCGCTCTCGGTGTGGGACACGACCGAAGGCATAGCATTCCTAAAGACATTCTTTATGGCGTTCCAGTATTTCTTAGTCGGTATCGGCGTCGCAACGCTTATCACCGGCGGAATCGGCGTATCCAATATCATGAATGTGGTGCTCGAAGAGCGCACCAAAGAAATCGGCATCAAGATGGCGCTGGGCGCACGCAAAGGGTATGTCATCGGCCAGTTTATGGTCGAGACGCTGATGATTACGTGTCTCGGGGGATTTTTCGGCTTTGCCTTTGCCGCAACGATCGTCAAGCTCATCCCCCTTTTGCATCTTGAAGAATACATCGGTACGCCGACGATCAACCTCTGGGGCGGGATACTCATGACGCTGCTGCTTGGGGTGATCGGATTTCTGGCCGGAATTTTCCCGGCCCGTCGGGCGGCCAATCTCCAACCGGTTCAGGCACTGAAGTTGTTTTAAGATATGCAGTGGTCAACTGTTTATAATGTCTTCATCCGCGATTTCCGCAAACAGAAGAAGCGGATTACGCTGACAATCATCGCCCTGGCATGGGGAACGATTTCGATCATGCTGCTATTGGGGTTCGGCGAAGGATTGCGAAACCAACTGCTGGTGAACAGCAAAGGGATGGGCGACAAGATTTCAGTCCTGTGGCCCGGTTCCACAAGTATGCCGTACAAGGGCCTTGGCCGCGGACGTCCGCTGCATTTTCTGCCTGAAGATGTCGAGTATCTCAAGACGCGTGTGCCGGAGATCGATGAGATCGGCGCGGAGTATCATCGCTGGGGCGTGACTATCAAGTACAAAGAAAAAGTCATCAGCGAGCATGTGAATGGCGTGACACCCAACTATGAGCATCTGCGCAATCATATCGCGCAGGCGGGCGGCCGCATGATCAACGACGCCGATATTCAACTCAAGCGTCGCACCGCGTTTTTGGGCGACGCCCTTAAGGACCGTCTGTTCGGCGAAGAAGATCCAATCGGCAAGACGATTCTGGTGCAGTCGATGCCGTTTACGGTGGTCGGCGTGCAGATTCACAAAATGCAGATGAATTCGTACAGCGGCATGGATCAGGACAAGCTGACTATTCCGGCTACGACTTTTCAGGCGGTTTTCGGCGACCCGTATCTGGATAATCTGATTTACAAGCCGAAAGATGTATCGAAGATGAAAGACGCCGAGAACAAAGTAAAAGAAGTGCTTGGCGCCAAGTACAAATTCGACCCGAAAGACCCTCGCGCGCTCTGGATTTGGGATGTGGCCGAAAGCCAGCGCGAGATGGATAATGTCCTGACCGGCATTCAGGTCTTTTTGGGCATCATCGGCGGGCTGACCCTCCTGATCGCAAGTGTCGGCGTGGCGAACATCATGTACGTCTCGATCAAAGAACGAACCCGCGAAATCGGTATCAAGATGGCGGTCGGCGCGCGCCGGTCGTATATCCTCACCCAGTTCCTGATCGAGGCGATTCTTATCACGTTTACCGGCGGATTTCTCGGCATGGTGATCAGTATCGGACTGACCGAGGGGTTCAAGAGCATTCCGATCAAGTCGGATGTGCTCGATTTCATGGGTCGGCCGACCATCTCGATTGAGATCGGTCTCACCGTGGTGGCGATACTCGGCGTCATGGGTATGGTGTCGGGATTTTTCCCGGCGCTCAAGGCCGCTTCGGTTAAGCCGGTTGAGTCCTTACGATATGAATAATGCGACTATGGAGAATAGAATATGAGTTCGCTCATCTCACTGCGGCAGATTCGAAAGACCTACACGACCGGCAAAGTGACATTCGACGCCCTTAAGGGAGTCGACTGCTTTGTTGAAAAGGGAGAGTTCATGTCGATTGTCGGGCCGTCCGGATCGGGCAAGTCAACGATGATGAATATCATCGGGTGTCTCGATGTCCCCACCGAAGGCGAGTACCATCTTGACGGTCAACTGGTGAACAATCTGAACGCCAATCAGCTTGCCGATATCCGCAATCGCAAGATCGGTTTTGTCTTTCAGGCGTTTAACCTTCTCCCCTATGCCACCGCCTATGAAAATGTCGAGGTACCGCTTCTTTTCGCCAAGGCCTCCTCGAAGAAACGCAAAGAGCGCGTGGTTGAACTGTTGGAGCGAGTCGGACTCGGCCTGAAGCTCGGAAACAAGCCGACTGAAATGTCGGGTGGCGAGATGCAGCGTGTGGCGGTTGCTCGCGCACTGGCCTGCGAGCCGGATATTATTCTGGCCGATGAACCGACCGGAAACCTCGATACCAAATCGGGGTCGGAAATTTTCTCGCTGTTTCGCGAACTGCATGCCTCCGGTAAGACAATTATTATCATCACGCACGATCTGAATCTTGCCCGCCAGACCGAACGAGTCTTTCGGCTCAAAGACGGTTTAGTCGACGCCAATGGCAATGGCGTGATGGCCGCCTGAGACAACGCTTCTTCATCGAATTTCAATCGTATATGGCGCATTGACGTTAGATGCCGATAGGGTATCTTACGTCTGATGAAAAGAGCATCGATGCGCTACCTCCACTTTATCTTCGCAGTCGTTGTTGCGACGACCGTTGGCTCGGTTGTCCGGGCACAGTACGAGCGCCAGGTTGCGCCTTTTGGTGTGATTGACGATCGCGGGACCACGCCTTTTCCGTTTCTCGGGGGAGTCAACGTACCTAAACCGCTGCTTGTCGATTTCGATCATGACTCACGATTCGATTTGTTCGTCGCCGATGCCTGGGGGAAGCTGGCCTACTATCACAACGACGGCTCGATCGCTCAGCCCT
>CAYVWS010000044.1:0-14284 GCA_964455535.1 uncultured Ignavibacteriales bacterium
CGCAGCTTGGCAAGAATGTGAAAATCTCGCATGGCGCGGTGATTGGCACCAACCCGCAGGACTTGAAATTCGGCGGCGAAATCACGCAGGCGAAGATCGGTGACAACACGGTGATCCGCGAGTATGTCACGATCAACCGCGGAACCAAGGCGCACGGCGAGACCACAGTGGGGAGCGACTGCTTTATCATGGCGTATGCCCACGTCGCGCATGATTGTATCGTCGGAAACAATGTCATCTTAGCCAATTCCGTGAATATGGCCGGGCACGTTGAGATTCACGACTGGGTGACGATCGGTGGGATCGTGCCGATTCACCAGTTTGTAAAGATCGGCGCGCATTGCATGATCGGCGGCGGATTTCGGGTGCCGCAGGATATTTGCCCGTTCTCGCTGATCGGCGGGTATCCGGCGAAAGTGGTTGGCATCAATTCGATCGGACTTCGTCGGCGCGGCTTTTCTATCGAGCGGATTCGCACCCTGGAGCATCTGTTCAAATTGCTTTTCTTTTCGAGTCTGAATACATCACAGGCGCTGGAACGCGCCGATGCTGAGATCGAAAAGAACGAAGACGTCCGGTTAGTTCTCGATTTCATCGCGAAGTCCGAGCGCGGAATCATAAAATAGGAGGGGCGGCCTGTGGAGTCCTTTGTGGGGTCCACCGTCTCATCTGCACTATGAAGAAAATCCGTACAGCAGTAGTGGGAGTCGGGGCGCTGGGACGCCACCATTTGCGCTGGATGTCGCAGTTGGCCAATTCCGAGCTGATCGGCTGTTATGATGTCGATTCGGCCAAAGCGGCACAGTACGCCGCCGAATACAATGTCACCGCGTTCAGTTCTTTGGACGATCTCATCGGCAAGGTTGAGGCGGTATCGATTGTGGTGCCGACCTCGCGTCATCACGAAGTTGCCTCTCGATTGATCAAAGCGGGCATTCACTGCCTGATCGAGAAACCGATCACATCCGATGCTTCCCATGCGGCCGAATTACACCAGTTGGCGATAGCGCACAATGTCAAAGTGACGGTCGGGCAGATCGAACGGTTCAATCCGGCAGTGCTGGCCCTTGATGCAGAAAAAATTCGCCCGTCGTTTATCGAGGCGCACCGTCTGGCCGCCTTCGATCCGCGCGGTACGGATGTCGCGGTGGTGCTCGATCTGATGATTCATGATATCGATCTCGTGCTCAAATTTATCAAGTCGCGGGTGGTTGATATTCAGGCCTCGGCTGTCGCGGTCATTTCCGAGAAAGCTGATATCGCCAATGCGCGGCTGACATTCCAAAATGGCGCGGTGGCCAATCTCACTGCCTCGCGCATTTCACTTCACGCCATGCGCAAACTTCGCATCTTTCAGCAGTCCGGTTACTACTCGCTCGATCTGGCGGCCAAGCAGGCCGATTTGTATTCGCTGGCCGATCCGAACGCTCCCGCCGAAGGTATGCGGGTGCCGCTCGGGAAATCGGGGCGCGACATTCTGTATCGCAAAAAAAGCGACAACGGTCAGGATATGCTGGCGGCAGAGCTTTCGACTTTTCTCGATGCGATCATCAATGACAGTCCGGTGGCGGTGACGGTCGCGGAGGCCTCCGAGGCCCTGCGTCTTGCGCTTGAAGTCGACCGCATCGGAACCGCTTCGATCTCACGATTAGCAGAGGCCTGATCGGTCTTCATGAACGATCCCTTGGTTTTCATCTCAGCCGGTGATCCATCGGGTGATGTGGCCGCGGGGCGTTTGGTCGCTGCTCTTAACGAAAAAACTACCGGTCTGTCGCTTTGCGGCCTCGGCGGGGATCGTTTGCGCGCCGCCGGTCAGGAGCAGTTCGCCAACGGGTCCGACTTGGCCGTTCTCGGATTCTGGGAAGTGGCCCGTCGCTTTCGGTTTTTTCAGAAGCTGATGTCGCGATGTGTGGCCGAGATTGAGAAGCGCCGCCCCAAGGTGATCGTGCTGATCGATTATCCCGGCTTTAATCTTCGCCTTGCGGCGCGAGTGAAACATCTGGGAATTCCCATCGTCTATTACATCGCGCCGCAGGTCTGGGCCTGGGGGCGCAAGCGAGTTTCGCAGATTCGGGAGCTGGTTGATCAGCTGCTGGTCATTCTGCCGTTTGAACAGAAGTTCTTTGCCGACCACGGGGTCAGCGCGACTTTCGTCGGTCATTACTTGCTTGAAGACATACCGGCGTCGTATCAAAGCTCCTTATCCTCGGGAAAGAAGCAGATTGCGATCTTGCCGGGTTCGCGACCGCAAGAGATTGAACGAATGATTGAGCCGATGCTTGGTGCGGCGCAATTGCACCTGAAGCAGCATGGCGGTGCAGCAGTTGTGGCGGGTTTGCGCGGCGCATACAATTACGAGAATGCCTGCGCGCCGTTCGCATCGTCCAATATTTCAGTCGTCTACGGAAATTCGCGGGAAGTCATTCACAATTCCGATCTGGTTATGACGGCTTCGGGTACGGCAACACTTGAGACCGGCATCATCGGGCGGCCGATGGTTATTGTCTACAAGACCGGCGAAATCACTTATCAAATCGCTCGCCGACTGGTGAAGCTCGACAAGATCGGTTTAGTCAACCTGGTGCTTGGTGAGAAGGTCGTGCCTGAGTTGATACAGCATCTGGCGACTTCGAAGGCCATAGCAGGCGAACTTGGTCACTTCACTACTGACCACACATTTAACGAGCGCGTGGTGCGAAAGCTGTCAACGGTGCCATCGATGTTGGGTGGTGTCGGCGCGTCGGAACGTGCGGCGTCGGCCATAGGGCGGTACTTGTGATCACACTGTATCAACTGCTGGCCCAGATTCTCTATTTTGTCATTTTGCCCTTTGCGTGGATAGCCGCCAAATCCGGCTCTATAAAGTGGCGGCAGAGGATGGCGTTTGAACTGCCCGAGAGTCAGTTCAATGTGTGGCTGCATGCGGCGTCGGTCGGCGAAGTAAAGATTGCGTCACATCTGATCAATTATCTCAGGTCTGAACGGCCGTCGGTGTCTATTTTCTTAAGTGTCGTCACGGATAACGGATACCGGATCGCGAAACAGGAACTCGGAGCGATGGCCGAGGTTCACTACTTTCCGGTCGATGCGGCCGTGCCGGTGGCTTTGACCCTTGACCGGGTGCAGCCGAAGTTGATCGGGATTACTGAAACCGAAATTTGGCCGAACTTTTTGGCCGCGGCAAAAGTTCGCAATATTCCCGTTATCCTGGTGAACGGTCGGATGAGTGAAAAGGCCCGACGCCGCTACCGATGGATCAAGCGCGCGACGTCCGCAGTACTGAACATTCACGAATATTTCTTTTTCAAGACTCAGGAAGATGCCGAACGCTATCGCGAATTCGGCGTGCAAGACGACCGCGCCGCGGTCGCCGGCGACATGAAGTTCGACGCGCCGGTGCCTGAAAAGTCGCCTGAGAAGATTGCTGCCAGCCGACGCGCTGTCGGTGTGGCACAAGATGCATTTTTCTTGGTTGCAGGTTCTACCCGCCCCGGCGAAGAAGAATTGCTATGCCGGATGTACGCTGAATTGCAGAAAGAACTTCCACGATTACGGTTACTTCTGGCGCCGCGCCATGTCGACCGGGTCGGTGAGATTCGATTGCTCATCGAGCAGATGGGGCTCACTTCAGTCATTTATGGTGAATCTAATGGCGAGAAGGATTCGATTATCATTGTCGACCGGATGGGCATCCTCGGAGATTTGTACATGGCCGCGAATCTGGCCTTTGTCGGCGGAACTCTGGTCGATATCGGCGGACACAATATTTTGGAGCCGGTTTGGTGCGGCACGCCAGTTGTGTATGGACCGTCGCTTGGAAACGTAATCGACGCGGCGCACTACATTGAATCGGGCAATTTCGGTCGGCGAGTGGAAACCATTGAACAACTAACCCGAGTTGTCGCCGATGTATACCACGGCCGCATGACTTTTGCGGTGAAATCATCAGAAGATTTCCGGCATTCGCCGACAGCGATGGTGGGTGCGTACATCCTGAAGCGGCTCGGTCATGTTTGAAAAGTTCTGGAAAGCGGCGTTGCGCCGGCCGGGATTCTCGCTCTGGCTGATACCGAGGGGGATCTTCAGGCTCGTCTCGCTTTGCTACTCTGCCGGAGCGCGAATTCACCGCGCCTGGCCGCGCTCGAAAGCAAAGGTCGGAATTCCGGTTGTCTCGGTCGGAAACATCAGTGTTGGCGGTTCGGGCAAGACACCATTAGTAGTTGCCATCGCGGAGGCATTCGGGCATCTCGGCTTCCGCGTAGGCATTGCGGCACGGGGGTATGGACGATCAGGTAACGAATCAGTCGTTGGAAGTGGTAGTGAGCTGCTGAAATTGGGAGCTGAGAGCGTCGGCGACGAAGTCATCCTGATGGCTGAGAAACTGCCGCAGGCAACGTTTGCTGTTCACGCTGTCAAAGCAGAAGCGGCAAAGAAGCTGGCAGGGCACTACTCGCTTGATCTCATCATTGTCGATGACGGTTTTCAGCATTTCCGTCTGCATCGCGATCTGGACATTGTTGCATTTGATGCTTCCATTCCGAATCGAAATCTGCACCCTCTGCCGTACGGGGTCTTACGTGAGGCGCTGTCCACTCTAAAGCTCGCCGATTTGGTCGTTGTAACACGTCCGGATCTGGCGGGCCGACCGGGCGAAATTGCATCGTTGCTCGATACCCACGCTCCGTCCGCGCCAAGATTTGAGGCGCGGTATTCGATAACAACCGTCGTTGGCATCCAGCAGTCGCATTCGGTAGAATACCTGAAAGATAAGCGTGTCCTGCTGTTTGCCGGGATCGGGAATTTCGAGGCGCTGAAAATTCAGGTAGAGCGATTATCGGGAACACTCGCCGCAGCCATCGAGTTATCAGATCACCAGATGTATGACAGCGTGACAGTTCAGAGATTGCGTGATGCGGTGGCTGAGGCCTCTTCGCAGGTAGTACTCACCACGGCCAAAGATTGGGTAAAAGTGCGCGACTTTGATTTCGGACCGGAGTTCTATTATCTTAATTTGCAGCTTGAATTTGTCCCGCCGCTGACGGAATTAACATCGTGCATCATCGACCGGCTGGGACTTAAGCAACGGACAAAATAATGGAAAAGCGATTCGACATATTGGTCATTGGCAGCGGCATCGCCGGATTGTACTATGCCCTCAAAATTGCCGGGATCGATCCCCGATTGAAAATTGCGGTTGTTACCAAGAAGCACGAGACCGACACTTCCACCAATCGCGCACAGGGCGGCATCGCCGCAGTTCTTTCCGGCACCGATTCGTTCGACACGCACATCGCCGACACGATGCGGGTCGGGTGCGGTATTTGTCATCAGGATGTCGTCGAGCGAGTGGTAGAGGCGGGACCCTCGGCGATACAAGATTTGGCTTCAATCGGTGTTGAGTTCACCAAACGAGGCGAATCGTTCGATCTGGGGCGAGAGGGCGGTCACACTACGGCGCGGGTGGTGCACGCTTCCGATATTACCGGCCGCGAAATTGAGCGGGCGCTGTTGGCAGCGTGCCATGCCATGCCGGATCGCGTTTTCTTTTTCCCGGATCACATCGCGCTTGACCTGATTACCTCGACCAAAGGCGGCGCGCACGCGTGCCACGGTGCGTTTGTGTTCGCCGAGAAGACACGTCAATTCACGGCCATTTATGCGCCGGTCACTTTGCTGGCCACCGGCGGACTGGGGCAGGTCTATTTTCATTCGTCGAATCCGCTTATTGCCACCGGCGACGGTGTTGCGATTGCTCATCGCGCGGGCGTATCGGTCGGGAATCTCGAATTCGTGCAGTTTCATCCGACGATACTCTACGCGCCCGGTCGCTGGCCGTTTTTGATTTCGGAGGCGGTTCGCGGCGAAGGCGGGCGGCTTCGTTCGGTTGCGGGAAAGTACTTTATGGACGGCGCCCATGAGATGAAGGATCTGGCGCCGCGTGATGTGGTCGCCCGCGAAATCGACCGTGAACTGAAAGCAAGCGGGGAAGAGTATGTGTTGCTTGATGTCTCGCATCTCGATCCGGAGCACATCAAGACGAGATTCCCGAATATCTATAGTGAATGTCTGAAGTACGGTTTTGATATCACCAAACGCGCCATTCCGGTAGTTCCCGCGGCTCACTATGCTTGCGGCGGTGTGGTATCTGAGCTTGACGGTACCACCGAATTGTGCGGGCTGTTTGTCGCGGGTGAAGTGGCGATGACCGGCATGCACGGCGCCAATCGGCTGGCTTCCAATTCGCTGCTTGAGGCAGTCGTGATGGCGCAGTTTGCCGCCAAAGCATCCTACGAATATTACAGACAATCGGATCAAAGCGAATTGTCGGCGGTCGACCTGCCGCTTCATTCGTCGCTTCAGTATGCCCGCGAGAAAGTGCTGATCTCGCACGACCGGCGGGAGCTTCGCCGTATTATGTCGGACTTCGTCGGTATAGTCCGCACGACGGAGCGATTGGAACTGGCGCGCGACAAAGTTCTCAAGATGAAAGCTGCGATCGATCACTACTATATGACCACCCCCGCGACGTACAACGTGATAGAGCTGCGCAATATGGCGGCCGTTGCGGATTTGATTATCACGAGTGCGATTGGTCGGCACGAATCGCGCGGCTTACATTATATGTCGGATTTTCCGGCCACCATCGATCGATTCCGGCATGACACTATTATTTCCGGCCACTTATCACAGGAAGTACATCCATGGCAACAGCCCACGACATGATTCTCATCATAGATTTCGGATCGCAATTCACCCAGTTGATCGCACGGCGGGTGCGCGAGGCGAATGTGTATTGCGAAATTGTGCCGTGCACAGCCGACTTGTCGACCTACAAGAATCGCCGCGTCGGCGGATACATTCTCTCGGGGAGCCCGTCGTCGGTCAAAGATCCCGGTGCGCCGATTCTCGATAAGTCATTTTTCGACACCGAGAAGCCGATTCTCGGCGTTTGTTACGGCATGCAGATGATTGCCGAACTCTTCGGCGGTAAACTTGTGCGGTCCGACAAACGAGAATACGGCCGCTCGCATCTGAAGATTGCCGATCACTCGCCGATCTTCGAGGGCCTGAGCAATAATTGTCAGGTGTGGATGTCGCATGGCGACTCAATCGTGGGATTGCCGCCCGACTTTGATCTGACCGGCACAACCGAGACGCTTCCGGTCGCGGCTATGGCGCACCGCACTCGACCCATTTACGGTGTGCAGTTTCATCCCGAAGTGCATCATACTACCGAGGGCTCGCGGGTTTTGCACAATTTTCTCTTTGATATCTGCAAATTCAAGGGCGACTGGACGGCCGAATCGTTTGCTGATGAGGCAATTGCGCGCATCCGCGAGCAAGTCCGGGAAAAGAAAGTCATTCTGGGAATTTCGGGCGGTGTTGACTCTTCTGTCGCGGCCGTTTTGTTGACCAAAGCAATCGGAGAGAATCTGCACGCCGTGTTCGTCGACACTGGATTACTTCGCAAAAACGAATTTGCCGACGTGGTCGACATGCTGCGGCATCTAAATATCAATCTGCATCCCGTTGACGCATCCGAGATGTTTCTGACTCGTCTGGCTGGTGTCGTCGATCCTGAGCAAAAGCGCAAAGTGATCGGCAATACTTTCATAGATGTCTTTGAAGAACAAGCCGCTAAGATCGGCGAGATTGATTTTCTCGCGCAGGGGACACTCTATCCCGACGTGATCGAGTCGACCTCGTTCAAGGGGCCGTCGGTTACGATTAAAACGCACCACAATGTCGGCGGGCTCAAGGACCGGATGAAATTCAAATTGGTCGAGCCGCTACGGGAGCTTTTCAAAGACGAAGTCCGCGCGCTGGGCCGCTCGCTTGGATTGCCGGAGCGATTTATCAGACGCCACCCGTTCCCCGGTCCCGGTCTGGCGGTGCGCGTTTTGGGCGCGGTCACCAAGGAGCGATGCGATATCCTCCGCGAAGTTGACGCAGTCTTAATCGACGAACTCAACAAGAACAACATCTACGACGACATCTGGCAGGCCTTCTGTGTGCTGCTTCCCATCAGCGCGGTGGGGGTGATGGGGGACGAGCGGACGTACGAAAATGTCGTGGCCGTACGTTGTGTGACTTCAGTCGACGGCATGACGGCCGATTGGGCGCGTATCGACTCAGACATTTTGGCGCACATCTCCAATCGGATCATCCGCGATGTCAAAGGCGTGAACCGGGTCGTGTACGATATTTCTTCCAAGCCGCCGGCGACAATCGAGTGGGAGTGAGCGCGAGCCGGGGATGAATTCGCGTTTGCGACGTATGCTGTTTGTCCCGGTCATCGTTCTTGTCGGTGTCTATCTGTGCATCTGCCTTTATTTGTACTTCTTTCAGAATCGTTTCCTCTTCTACCCGACGAATGATATTGCCGTTACGCCCGATCATGTCGGACTGGCCTTCACCGATCAATTCTTCGAACTACCAAACGGCGAGAAAATCCATGGGTGGCTTGTCCCCGGCGATTCGACCGGGACCACGGTGCTCTTTTTGCATGGCAACGGCGGCAATGTCGGGCACCGGATAGAGCATCTTCGTTTGCTCAATTCGCTTGGAGTATCGACGCTCATTATTGACTATCGCGGCTACGGCCGTTCTACCGGTAAGCCGGGCGAGGCGAATTTGTACGCCGACGCCGAATTGGCCTACCGCTGGCTGATTGATTCCAAAGGCGTACCCCCGGACAAGCTGTTCGCATTCGGCGAGTCGATCGGGGGGGCGGTGGCGATTGATCTGGCGTCGAAGCAGAAGATCGCCGGGCTGATTGTGGAATCGTCGTTTACCTCGCTTCGGCAGATCGCGCAGCATTCGTTTCCGATCGTGCCGGCCGGGTTGCTTTTGCGATCGGAGTTCAACTCGATTGAGAAACTCCGCGGGATACACGTCCCGGTTCTCGTCTGCCACTCGCCCGACGATGATATCATTCCGTACCAGTTCGGTCAAAAGCTGTTTGAGGCGGCTAACCCTCCCAAACAGTTTATCCGTCTTTTCGGGGGGCACAACGACCGAGACTACCTGGCGGACACTACCTACGTCAGCGCTCTGAGGCATTTCTTCGCCGCTCCGAACTCAGTATCCGACCGTCCCTCATAGAGGTTGACACTTCGGCTTATCCCATGTATCATTGGGGCCGTTTGGAAAGGTCGGGAATACGGAAAAAACCACGGTTGACAATGCTCTGCTTGCGGAACTGACCGCACCGGTTCAGGCCGATCTTGACTCGTTTGACCGCCGGCTTTCTGATATTCTGCGCGGCGACTCACCGCTGATTACTTCGATCGCCCGGCATTTACTTCGCAGTCGTGGCAAACGGATGCGCCCGGTCTTTTTGTTTCTCTCGTCGCGGGCGGCCGGGAATTACACCGAACACTCGGTCGACGCCTCGCTTTCTATCGAACTCATACATACCGCTACGCTGTTGCATGACGATGTCGTCGACGATGCCGATCTGCGTCGCGGTCAGGAGACAGTCAACGCCAAGTGGACTAATCTCATTTCGGTGCTCATGGGTGACTATCTTTTCGCCAAGGCCTTTCGACTGATGGTGACACCCGGTTCGATGGATTTGGTGCAGGCGATTTCATCGGCAACCGAGCGGGTATCGGTTGGCGAATTGCGCCAGATTGAAGAGACGGGCAACTACTCGCTGTCCGAATCCGAATACCTCGACATTATTGCCGACAAAACGGCCTCTCTGTTTGCGGTGAGCTGCGAGGCAGGTCCGATCCTGGGCCGCCGCGATTCTGAGGCCCGCGCCAGGATGGCCTCGTTCGGCGAGAAGATCGGCGTGGCGTTTCAGATCACCGATGACCTCTTGGACTTTGTCGGCGACCCCGAAATCACCGGCAAAGAGCCGGGCCAGGATGTCTTAAACGGCAAAGTCACTTTGCCTATTATTCACGCACTCAAAAAAGTGAACGAAGCCAGTAATCGCGAGATTACCGCCTACTTGAAGAAGGGCGCCGATCCGGAATCTTTCGGCAAGGTGTACAATTTCGTGTCGGAGAACGGCGGAATCGAATACGCCTATCGCCGGGCCGAGCAGCTTTCTGAAGAAGCGCTCGAATCGGTCGCGGCGCTGGGCCAGTCGACCTATGTCGACTCGCTGGCTTCGATGGTCCGCTACACCACCGCGCGGGCGTCGTAATAATCGCCAAATCCGGCGTATTATTTCTCTCGGTCAATCACCCCCGATTTGCGTATAATGGCGCAGATGTTCGGTATCAAGCGACTCAGCATAGATCTTCTCACGTCGGCCCCGATCGTCGTCTTTTTGGCGTTCGTCGCGCTTATGCTGCTGACCGTCTGGCTGTATCGTCGTACTAATCCGCCCATTCCGACCTGGGTGCGCCTGGGCTTGGCGGCCCTTCGGTCAGTTGCAGTCATCGCGCTGATTTTGGCTCTGTTGCAGCCGGTGCTTTCGATTTCACGAGAACACGAGCGTCCGAAGCGAATCGCGATCGTGCGCGACAACTCCGCCAGCATGGACAAATCCGAAGCGGGCAGATCCCGGGTAGAACGGGCGGATTCGCTCGTTTCGTCGACCTCATTTTCGCAGTCGCTTGGTTCGACGAGCCGGTCGAACTGGTATTTTGCTGACAAGCTCTCAGATTCCAAATCGGGGCTCAACCGCGACGCGACCGCTATCGGCTCTTCGCTGACTGAACTGGCCAAATCAGAACTTGCCGCACCCTCGGATGCCTGGATTCTCTTCTCCGACGGTAATTCCAATTCGGGGCGCAATCCGGCGGCGCTCGGCAGTGAACTGACCACTCCGATCTATGCCGTCGATCTTGCCGGCGGCGCGGGCAATCTCGACTTTGCTGTGACCGATATCGAATACAACCCGGTCGTGTTTGTCGGCAAACCCGCCGAAGTGAAAGTCAAAATCGCGTGGCAAGGCGGCGAGGGAAAAACGGCGCGGTTGAAAATCCGTCAGGGGAATCGTCTGCTCGACACCGCGTCGTTTGCGGTAACTCGCTCCGACGGCTTTGCCGATCTCACCCTCAAATATCTGCCGTCCGAACCGGGGCAGAAAATGCTTCAGGTGGCGATTGATAGTCTTGATGGAGAAGAAACAACGGGAAATAACGGGCGGACTATCGCTGTAAAAGCGCTCAAGAGCCGGCTTGCGGTGCTGATGCTCACCGATCAGCCAGACTATGAACTGGGTTTTCTGCGGCGGTATCTCTTGCAGTCGGATAAGTTCGACGTCACGCTGGTTTCTTCGGGTAATCATCCGGGCAATCTGGGCGGCGCGATTCCGTCGACTCAGGCAGAGATCAATCGCTACGACTTGATAATCGTCCATGATCTTTCTCCGGCGCGTCTGGAATCTCGTCAGACTATTCTCACCTCGTTCATGCGTGAACACGGCGGCTCGATCTGGTGGCTGATGGGCCAGAAATTCACTCAGGGATTGTCCCGCACCGGAGTGGGGCTGCTGCCGTTCTATCCCGATAAATCGAGAGCATTCGATTATGTCGAAACTCATGCCGACCCTGTCGAAGCCAACATTTTGCATCCGGCTATGCGTATTGCTGACGACCGCTCGGCGATTCGCTCGCTCTGGTCTGGGCTTCCGCCGTTTCGCACGCTCGTTCGCTGCGATGTGACCGACCCAAGCTCGGTCGTTTTGGCGACTGTGGGTGACGGCAACAATCGTCTTCCTGTCATCGGGTTTCGGAGGCACGGCCGGGGCAAACTATTCGCCACAGCAATTGGCCCATTTTGGTCGTGGGGATTTTACAATCTCGGCGTCGGCGAAGACGGCAGCGAGTACGCCCGCTTTGTCGACGGGGTCGCGAATTGGCTGACCGTTCAAGATGACCTCGATCCGATTCGGATTGTCCCTCAGAAGTCGGTCTTCAGCCGCGGTGAGCCGGTCGGGTTTGACGCCTTAGCGCTCGATCAGGGGTACCGACCGATTCCCGGCGCGAGTGGGAAGATTGCACTGATACCCTCCGACGGCCGCGACAGTGCGGCCGTGAATCTCGTCGATAATGGAGAAGGGAAATTTTCCGCCGAGTTCCCCAATATTCCACCCGGTGAATACACCTATCACGGTACAATCGATAACGGCGACCAGCGCTTGTTGGCGCGCGAGGGGAAGATCGTGGTTGAGAAATATTCTCTTGAGGAACTCGATCAGTCGGGCAATTCGGCGAACTTGATGGCGCTGGCCCGACAGTCGGGCGGGAGCTACTACGCGTGGAAAGATTTCGACAAGTTGTTAGCGTCGATTAACTCCTCGCCTGTCGCTGAAACGACCCAGGCGGAGATTACAATTTGGGGAAAATCGTGGCTGTTGTTTCTGTTTATCGGAGCGCTGGCGGTGGAATGGGCGCTGCGTAAAGCCAATCACTTGCTATGATCGCGGGCTAGCTGGGCGTAGGCCTCGATTATCGGCCGTAAATCGACTTTCTCAGCCAACTCAATCTTTTCGCGGCTCAATTCCTGCGCGACGAATTTGATCTTTTGTGCTGCCTGACGAACATGTTCCAGATATTCCAGCTCGGACGCTGAGAATTTGTCGGAGTCGAGCAGGAGAATCTCGATGTACCCCAGCAACGCTGTCAGCGGATTGTTGATTTCGTGGTTGAGGGTCAGGCACTGCCCGATATACGGCTTGAGAATCTGCCAAGTATGATAATCGGAAGTCGGATCGGCAGCCGATCCTGACCGTTCGAAGAGCTTGCCTGCGTCAATTTGTCCGGACATCGCGATTCTCCATTGTTTGGAGATATATCGGCAGAAACCAAAATTCGGCTATATAAGATCAGTTCACCCACAAAGCGCTTTTCTTAGGCGGCGCGGCGCGTATATTGGTGCTTCTATTTGAAGGAGTAACAGGTCTTATGAAAATAGCAGTTATTGGAGCCGGTCTGATGGGACGGGCGGCAGTGTTTGATCTGGCGCGGGCCGCCGAGGTTGAGCAGGTCGGAGTGTTCGATGTTGACGCGACGCTTGCAAAATCGGTCGCCGACAAGTACGGCGACAGCCGTGCGGTGAGCGCTCAGCTCGACGCCGGCGATGAGGCGGCGGTCGAGAAAGTCTTGCGCGATTATCAGGCCGTGGTTTCCTGTGTCACGTACAAATACAATCCGGGGCTGACCCGTGCCGCCATCAAAGCGGGTTGTCATCTGGTTGATTTGGGTGGAAACAATGATACGGTCGCCACGCAAATGGGGATGAATGCCGAGGCGGAAAAAGCGGGTGTGATCATTGTGCCCGATTGCGGTCTGGCGCCGGGGATGGTGTCGGTAATGGTGGCCGATGGTTTCACGAAGATGGAGAGTGTCAAGTCGGTCAAGATCCGTGTCGGGGGGCTGCCGCAATCGCCGCGTCCGCCGCTGAATTATCAGATGGTGTTTAGCGCCGAAGGGCTGATCAACGAGTACTGGGAGCCCTGCGTCATTTTGGAAGGCGGCAAGAAGAAGATTGTCAATCCGATGTCAGATATTGAATCGCTTGAATTCGACGGTGTCGGGCAGCTTGAAGCGTTCTACACTTCAGGTGGCACGTCGACATTGCCCGATACCTATGGCGGCAAGGTCGACTTTCTCGATTACAAGACAATTCGCTATCCCGGGCACTGTCAATTGTTCCGCACTATGCTCGAAATCGGGCTGGCATCGCGCAAACAGGTGAAAGTCGGCGACCAGTCAGTCGAGCCGCGGGCCTTGCTCAAAGCGGTGCTCGACCAGAATCTCAGTTTCGGCGATCCCGATCTGGTGTTGGTGCGCGTGACCATCGAAGGCACGAAGTCAGGCAACGCGAAGACGGTTGTCTATGAAATTCTGGATCGTCAGGACACCAAGACCGGTTTGACCGCGATGATGCGCACGACGGCCTTCCCCGCGGCGATTATCGCGTGGATGGCGGCCGCCGGACAGATCAAAGAGCGCGGCGTGAAACCGCAGGAAGTCGCGGTGAATCCGTCGATTTTCCTGCCGCATCTGAAAAAGCGCGGAATCCTGCTGACGGTCAAAGAGTAGTCTGAGTCAGAAAAGATCGGCGGGAAACGTGATATCGGCTCTGGCCGTTTTCCCCGGATAGAGCGTGACTGGCACTGATAGGGTGTCGGTCATCGGCATAAAGATTACCCGCAAAGTCCGATACCCGATCGGGACATTTCCGATTGTGAACTTGCCGTTTTTGTCGGGGTAGACGGTCGCAGTCGTGGTGCTGCCGCTGCCGTTGGGGTAGGACAAAAGAATCTTAAGAGAGTCTTTGTAAACCGATCCGGGGCGGGTCTGATTGGCGTCGAAGA